>CAIOCH010000334.1 GCA_903856525.1 uncultured bacterium
CGCGGCATCTTCGCCATGAACGAGCTTCCCGACCTCGACGAGCTCGTGCAGGTCGGCCTCTTCAACATCCTCGAGGAGCGCGATGTGCAGATCCGCGGCTATCCCGTGCGGTTCGACCTCGACATCCTCGTCCTCTTCAGCGCCAATCCCAGCACCTACAACCGTTCTGGCAAGGTCATTCCGCAGCTCAAGGACCGCATCGGCGCCACCATCCAAACCCACTACCCGCGCGAGCGCGAGATGGGCATCGCCATCACCCGCCGCGAGGCGGGCGTGGATCTCGGCGGCGACTTTCCCGTGCTGGTGCCGCCCTTCATGGAGGAGATCGTCGAGGAGATCTCGCGCGTGGCCCGTGGATCGCGCTTCGTCGACCACGCCAGCGGCGTGAGCGCGCGCCTGTCGATCGCCAACTACCGCACCATGGTCGCCAACGCGCGCCGCCGCGGCATCGCGCTCGGCGAACGGCCGGCGGTGCCGCGCATCAGCGACCTCGCGCACATCACCTCGAGCGCGCTCGGCAAGCTCGAACTCGACCTGATGGGCTCGCACCAGAGGGGCGAGGCGCAGGCCATCGAGGCCATCGTGGCCGAGGCCATCGGCAATGTGTTCGGCGAGTATGTCGACGCCCACGGGCTCGGCGACATCGCCGAGGTCTTCGCCAAGGGCACGCGCGTGGAGGTGGGTGACATGCTGCCGAGCGCCCACTACGAGCGTGCGACGGCCGGCGTCCCCGCCGCATGGTCCAAGGCCTTCGAGGTCAACGCATCGGAGAACGCCGCGGTGCGCGCCAGCTGCGTCGAGTTCGTGCTCGCGGGCCTGTGGGCCACCGAGCGCATCTCGCGCAGCGAGAAGCACGGCCGCGTGTCGTTCGAGGTCAAGTGAGCGCACCCGGGCCAAGCGACGATTCCATGTCACGCGAGCCGAACCCATCCGATCCCGCGGCGACACCGGTGCGACCCCGGCTCGGTGGCGTCGTGCACGCGTACCTCGGCTACGACCCGCTCGAGTTCCCGCCGCCCACGCGGCCGCGGTCGGGCGACGCCGCCGACGCGATGCTCGACCACATGCTCGCCTACGGCACACGCCGCAAGTTCACCGAGCGCGAGCTCGCCGAGGCGATCCGGCTCGATCCCTCGCAGATCCGCGGCTTCGGCCCGAGCCTCGAGGCGATCATCGCCATGCTCGAGGAGCGGCGTCGCCGCATCCTCGAGCGGTTCGAGACCATGCACGCGCAGTCGCTCGCGCAGTCGGCCTACGAAGAGGCGAACAAGCGGGTCGAGGTTCCCGATGCATTGGCCCCGCGCCTCCGCCCCGCGCTCGACCTCGGCCAGCTCGCCGACCTCGAGCGCATCCAGCGCCGCGTGCCCGACGCCACGCCGCTCGCCCGCGACCTCATGCGCGCGATCGCCCGCCTGCGCGACCGCTACTCCATCGAGCAGCTCGCCTCCAAGTACGCGTTCACGGGCCGCGAGCGCCTGGACATCGCACAGGCACTCGCGGTGCGCGACGAGCTCGCCACCATCGACCGCCTGCTCAAGCAGCTCGAGGAGGCGCTCAAGAACGCCAAGCCCGCGCTGATCGACATGGACGCGCTCCGCGGCTTCGTGGGCGAGGAGCAGATGAGCGACCTGGCGGGTCTGCAGCGTCAGGTCAATGAGCTCCTTCGCAAGATGGCGGAGGAGGCAGGGCTCGAGCGCTCGCCCGCGGGCTACCGCGCCACACCGCGCGCCATGCGCACCTACCAGAAGCGCCTGCTCGGGACCATCTTCGCCGACCTCGCCGACGCCCGCCGCGGCAGGCACGAGGGCGTGCAGTCGCGCGAAGGCGCCATCGAGCTGCCTTCGACGCGGCCCTACGACTTCGGCGATTCGCCTGCCAACATCGATGTCCCGCAGTCGATCCTCAACGCGGTCGCCCGCACGGGCCGCGCACGCGTCGCCACCGAGGATCTCGAGGTCCACCGCACGCGCCGCACGCCCAAGTGCGCCACGGCGCTCATCCTCGACATGTCGGGGTCGATGCGCTACGGCGGCCAGTACATCGCCTGCAAGAAGATGGCGCTCGCGCTCGATGGCCTGATCCGCAGCGAGTACCCCGGCGACTTCCTGCAGGCGATCGAGATGTACACGCTCGCCAAGCTGCGTCGCTCGGGCGAGATCGTGGAGATGCTGCCCAAGGTCGTCTCGATCAACGATCCCGTGGTGCGGCTGCGCGCCGACATGGCCGATCCGCAGCTCACCGAGTTCGACCTGCCGCTCCACTTCACCAACATCCAGCGGTCGCTGCAGCTCGCGCGCCAGGTGCTCGCCGCGCAGGACACGCCCAATCGCCAGGTGTTCCTCCTCACCGACGGGCTGCCCACCGCCCACTTCGAGGGCAGCGACCTGTACATGCTCTATCCGCCCGATCCGCGCACCGAGGCGGAGACCATGCGCGAGGCCGAGCGCTGCCGCCAGGAGGGCATCGTCATCAACATCTTCCTGCTGCCGAGCTGGTCGCAGACCGAGGAGGATGTCCGCTTCGCGCACCGCATGGCCGAGTCGACGGGTGGCCGCGTGCTCTTCGCGGGCGGCGAGGAACTCGACCGCTTCGTGGTGTGGGACTACGTTCGGCGGCGGCGGTTGATCCTGTGAGTCGGGGACCGCGCCCAGGGCGCCGGGCCCACCCCTGGACGCTGTGCGAATCAGGCTGCGATTCCGCTGTATGCAACCCACGGCGGTCGCCGAAGCGGCTAGAAATGCCGTGGTCCGCGCCACATCCGCCGGAGGCCAGGCATCACCGCACCCGACCATACATCCCCCGGCACGCCCACACCGCCGCCTGATCATGATCCGGCAGCGGATCGGCTTGTGGCACGCGGCTTCTGGCGGTCGCTCGGTGTGATCGTGTTCATCGCCGCATCGATCATCGGCTTTCGCCTGCTGCGCCAACCACCGCCAACGCCGGCCGGATCCGAGGCGCCCGTCGCCGCGCCCGAACCCTCGCCGGCGTCGGGCGTCACGGTGCGGGGCGTCGCCTTCCGCGATGTCACCGCAGCATCAGGCGTCGACTTCGTTCACGAGTCGGGCGCGCGCGGCACCACGCTGCTTCCCGAGTGCCTCGGTTCCGGCGTCGCCATTGCGGATCTCGACGGCGATGGTCTCCTCGACCTCGTCTTTGCGCAGGGGCAGCCGCTCGAGTCGGTTGCAGGCTCGCAGGACATCGCGTCCTCCGATCCGGCCATCGGCCGCGGGGGCGTGCGCATCTACCTGCAGACACGCGCTGCGGACGGCGTGCCGCGATTCGCCCGCGTTCCGGGTGACGACGCGCTCGTGACCGACTGCTACGCCACGGGGCTCGCCGTCGGCGACGTCAACGCCGACGGTCGTCCGGACCTCTACATCGCCGCCGTCGGGCAGGACCACCTGCTGCTCAACAGCACGACGGACGCGGGGGCAATCACCTTCGCCGCCGCCGCGATTCCCGCGGAGCAGGAGTGGGGCACCTCCGCGGGCATGATCGATCTCGACGGCGACGGCGACCTCGACATCGTGGTCGCCAACTACGTCCGTTGGTCGCCCGACATCGACCGCGCCGTGGGCTACACCCTAGACGGAACCACGCGCGCCTACGGCCCGCCGACGGGCTTCGCGGGCACGCGACTCATCATCCTCGAGTCCGACCGCGGTGCCTTCCGCGATGTCACCGAGGCGTCGGGTGCCGCGCTGCGCAACCCCGTGACCGGCGAGTACGCGGCCAAGGCACTGGGGCTCGTCTTCGCCGACATCGACCGCGATGGCCGGCCCGACATCCTGGTGGCGAATGACAAGACCCCCAAGTTCCTCCTGCGGAATGGCTCCGGTGCGGACACACCGGATGACGGCGCCACCGCCATGCGCTTCACCGACATCGCCGTGCCCACGGGCTTCGCCTACGACCGCGACGGAAACGCCACGGGTGCCATGGGCATCGACGCCGCGTGGCCGTTCGACGACGACCGCATGGCCATCGCCGTCGGCAACTTCGCCAACGAGCCGAGCTCGGTGTACGTGGCGGCGCCGAGGATCGGTGCGTCCACCGGCGAGTCGCTTCCCGTGATCTCCGACGAGGCGCTCGGCCTGGGCATCGGTGGTCCGACGCGCCGCTGGCTCACCTTCGGAGCGCTCTTCCTCGACGCCGATCTCGACGGCGACCTCGACTTCGTGCAGGCCAACGGCCACCTCGAGCCTGCCATCGCGCGCTTCCAGTCCGGCCAGACCTACCGGCAGCGCATGCAGCTCTTCATCAACACCGGCGCTGCGACCGCGGATTCCCGCGGTGCACCGAGATTCGTCGAGTCACCCCCGGACGAGTGCGGCGACCTTGCGACGCCCATCGTCGGCCGCGCCCTCGCGGCGGGCGATCTCGACGGCGACGGCGATCCCGATCTCGTGGTCACCGATCTCGGCGGCGCGGCACGCGTGCTGCTCAACGAGCGGCAGGGCGGAGGGAACTGGATCGTGCTCGCGTCCACCCATCCCGCGCACTGGAGCGCCGAGTTCGAGATCACCGCCACGATCGCCGGCGCCACCGTCGTCCAGCGTCGCAGCCTCTCGCCGACGCGGAGCTATCTCTCGCAGTGCGAGCCCGCGGCGCACGTTGGTCTCGGCGATGCGGCGTCCGCGGTCGTGCGGATGCGCGGGCCCGACGGGACATGGCGTGATCTCGGTGGGTTCGCGGCAAACCAGCGCATCACGCTGCCCGCGGATGCGCGGCGCTGATCCGCCGGTGCGCGCCATCGCGGGCAGCCCGCGCGGTCGATGCGCTCACAGCTTGCGCGTCTTCTCGAACTTCGCCTTGTCGAGGCGGTCCTGCTCCTCCTGCGTGCGCGTCGACTTGACGCCCTTCTCGCCGGCGGGGCGGTTGGCCTCGGCGAGATACAGGATACGGGTGCACGCCTTGCACTGGATCACCGAGTCGGAGTTCGACGAGAGCCGCGCGTAGGTCTCGAACGGCAACTCGATATTGCACTCGCCGCAGGCGAACTCGCGGTGTCGGAGGTCCACGATGGTGATCTCCGCCATGGTCTGCCCCTCGGTGAGGTCGGCGACCCGGTTGAAGAGCTGGCGATCGCGCTCGGGAATGAGGTCTGCCGCGCGGACGCGCTCGGCCTCGAGCTCGGACAGACGCGTACCCACATCGGCGACGCACTCGTCGAGCTTGGCCTTGGCGACCTCGCGGATCTTCTGGCGCTCGGCGATGGTCGCGACATGCACCTCGAGGCGCTTCTTGGCGTCCTCGATGCGCTGCATGTCCTCCACGGCGCGCTTGACGATCTCGTCCTTCTGCGTCTCGAGCACCTTCATCTCGTTGAGGATGGCCTTGTACTGCTTGTCGTTGGTCGAGGTGTTGAGCTCGGCGCGCAGCTTGTTCACCCGCTCCGTCGCGGTCGACTGCTCGACCTCGATGCCGTGCACCGACGCCTGCAGCTGGCGGATCTGGGTCTCGAGCTCGTTCTTCTGCCGCTCGAGCGTCGCGAGCAGCTTCTCCTGCGCGTTGAAGTAGGTACGGGCCTGCTCGACGCGGCCGCTGAGGGCGCGGACCTGGCTGTCGACTCGGTGAAGCGTCAGAAGATTGTCAAGAAGCGCCATAGGAGGGGAGATCGTAGCAAATCCACGCCGCATCGGACGCCTCCGAAATCCCCAATGGTCCCAGCGATTGCGTCGGCTCCGCGCCTCGCGCTCACGCCGCAGCGCGCAGCAGCCAGTACACCACGGGCCCGGTGAACAGCGGACTGTCGAGCACATCGAGCACACCACCCATGCCGGGCAGCACCCTTCCCGAGTCCTTCAGGCCTGCATCGCGCTTGAAGGCGCTCTCGGCGAGGTCGCCGGCTTGTCCCACCACCGCCATGAGTGCGCCGCCGATCGCTCCCAGCACCCAGCTCACGCGATCCGCCTCCTCGAGGTAGGGCGAACCGAAGTGGGCGAGCAGCGCGCCCACGGCGCTCGCCACCACCACACCACCCGCCAGGCCCTCCCACGTCTTCTTGGGCGACAGCCAGGGAATCATCTTGTGGCGGCCGATGCTCATGCCCGTGAAGTACGCGCCGATGTCGCACGACTTGGTGGTGAGCACCGCTCCCACCAGCAGCCACGGCGAATGCTCCAGCCGCACCAGCATCCAGAATCCCAGCAGCACGCCGCCGTACACGCCCGCAAGCAGCGTGCCACCCACCAGCATGAGCGAACCCTTTGGGTCGCGGTCGCGCGCCATGCGCAGGAGCGCCACCAGCAGCGTCAGCGACAGGGCCGTGGCCACGCCACCCGCGGTGCCGACCTTGGAGCTCAGCAGCGCGCTGCCCGCGGTGCCGAACAGACCGAGCAGCGCCGCGATGGCGGCGGCGCCCATGCTCGCGGGAATCGCCGCCGCCCGCAGGAACGCCGTGATCTCGCGCGCGATGAGTACGGCCAGGATCGCGGAGAACCCGAACAGCACGAGCCCCTGCGGCAGTCCGCGCTCGCGTGCGAAGGCGTCGAGCGACGCATCGACCCACACGATCCCGAGGATGAACGCGATGAGCAGGGGGCCGGTGATGAGTCGCTGCCAGAGCATGCTGTCTCCAGGTTGCCGGGAGGATCGGACAGGATGATCGCTTGGGCCGACGGCGCTGGCCCGGGAAATGACCCCGATTCAGTAGGTGGGCATGGTCGGTTCGATGTCCCTCGCCCATAGATGGATGCCGCCCGCGAGGCTCGTGACGTTGCGGAACCCCGCCGCCCGCAGCATGTAGGTCGCCGTCAGGCTGCGCCGTCCGTGGTGGCAGTTCACCACGATCCGGTGGTCGAGGTCGTCGTCGAGATCGGCCTTGAGTTCATCCACCCGCCGCTCGAGCTCCTGCAGGGGCAGGAGCCGGGCGCCGTCGATCCGGCAGATGTCCCATTCGGGCACCGTGCGCACATCGAGCACAACGACCTCGCCTCCGACGCGCCGCAGCTCCGCGAGTTCGCGCGGGGTGGTCTCGTCCTCGGCGCGATAGGGGTATCCCGCGGGGAGCCCTCGCGGATCGAGGCTGCTCATGCAATCCATCCGTGCTTCACGAGGGATGCGACCGTACGCCGCGCGCGTGGGTCGGATCCGAGTTCCTTCGCAAGGTCCGCACGCGCCATGCGTCCGTCCCGCGCCAGCAGGCTCATGGCCCGCGTGAACATCTCCTGCTCGATGGCAGCCTCGAGCACGCGCTGCGCCACGGCTGCGCTCCACGGACCACCAACCTTCACCCCAGCGCTCTGCGCGGGCGCCGACGCGACCTTGGCGCGCGCGCCCGATGTGAGCACCAGCGTCCAGTGCGCACCGTCCTTGGTGGGCGTGATGGAGGCGATGCGGACGCCCGCTGCGGACTTCGCGGCCTTCGTGGTGGACTTCGCGGCCTTTGGTGCGGACTTCGC
>CAIOCH010000335.1 GCA_903856525.1 uncultured bacterium
GAGCGCCTTGATGCCGCGGGCGCTGATGGCGAGGTTGATCGACCGCCCCGCGGCGAACCGGCGGACGCGCGGATCGGCGCGACGCTCGACGATCTCGACCTTCCAGCCCGCCCGCGCCAGATAGACCGCGAGCAGGCTGCCCGCGAGACCGGCACCGACGATGAGGACGCGACCTGGCTGGATGTTCGCCGACATGCGGGGCGCATCGTAGCGATCGCGATCGACCATCGCGATCGCGCAAAAGCGGCAGAGGCCCGCGGGAGTAACCCGGGGCCCCTGCGAAGGAGTGCACGTGGTGGAGCGGCTGGCAGGTCAGGGTGCGGGAAGCGTCCAGTTGCCGAGCAGCACCGCGAGATCGTTGCCGTCGACCAGGCCGTCGCCGTCGATGTCGCCGACACCGGCCACGGCGACGCCCCAGCTTCCGAGCATGATCGCGAGGTCGTTTCCATCGACGACGCCGTCGAGCGTGAGGTCGCCGGTACGGATCTCGCACTGGTCGACCGTGCCGTCTCCGTCACCATCGATGGCACCGCCCGCGATGTCGCAGGCGTCGAGCACGCCGTTGGCATCGCAATCGAGCGTCGCATCGGCCGCGAGCTCGCAGGCGTCGATCAGGCCGTCCGCGTCGCAGTCCACCGCACCGCTCGTGGCGATGTCGCAGCTGTCGGGCTGGCCGTTGGCGTTGCAGTCGCCCACGAGACCGTTGGCGATCTCGTACGCGTCGGGCAGGCCGTTGGCGTTGCAGTCGGCCTTGCACTCGTCGGGAATGCCGTTGGCATCCACATCCGCCGAAGCACCCGACGCGAGGTCGCACGAGTCGAGCACCCCGTTCTGGTTGCAGTCGGTGGCGCCGCCCACGGCGAGATCGCACGCGTCACCCGTGCCGTTCAGGTTGCAGTCTGCCTGATCGGCATTGGCGATGCCAGGGCAGTTGTCGGTGCAGTCGAGAACGCCGTCGCCGTCAGCGTCGACATCGTCCACGTTGCAACCGCAGCCGCCCGGCGCGGTCTTCGCGGGATCGGTCGGGCACTGGTCGTTGCAGTCCGCCGCGCCGTCACCATCGGTGTCGGTGTCGGCGACGCCGCATCCGCACGCGCCCGGTTCGGTCTTCGCGCCATCCGCAGGACAGCCGTCGACACTGTTGTCGGCGTAGCCGGCGGGGGCCGTGGCGGAGCACGAAAGGATGGACTCCGCCGGGTCGCCGGCGTTGTCCCCGTCGATATCGCGGTAGTACGTCAGCGGCGCCGTGAGCAACCCATTGTCAGGGCAGCCATCGTTCGCCGACCCGACGTATCCAGCCGGCGTGCCGCACGCGAGCAGCGACACGGCAGGATCACCCGCGCCGTCGTTGTCGGCATCGATGTAGAAGACGCTGCGATCCTGCGCTTCGTCCTCGTCGGTCGAGCCGTCGCAGTCGTTGTCGACCGTCAGATCCGCGCACGCCTCGGCAGCGCCCGGGAACACGAGGTTCGACGCATCATCACAGTCGCTGCTCGACGCAACACCGTTGCAGGCGACCATCGGACCAGCGCCGA
>CAIOCH010000336.1 GCA_903856525.1 uncultured bacterium
AACCGCGGCGGCGACTTCCACGAGGACAACCTCGACACGCTGGCGCCGTCGATGCTGGCGCTCAACCTCAGCGAAGCGCACATCGCCGACCTCGTCGCCTTCCTGCGCACCTTCACCGACGAGCGCGTGCGCGACTCGCGGGCGCCGTTCGACCATCCGTCGCTGCCGATGCCCGAGGGCAACACCATTCCCGCGATCGGCGCCGAGGGGCGCGGCGCGGCGTGCGCGGCACCGCTGCGGTCCTTCGCGGAGCTGCTGTTGCTGACCGACCCGTGGTTCGACGACTGCGACCGCAACGGCCTTGTCGACGCGTGCGAGATCACACGCGCGCCGGAGCTCGACGCGAACGGCGACGGCGTGCTCGACGCGTGCGAGGCGCCCGCCTGCAACGCCGACATCACCGGCGACGGTTCCGTGCTCGGCGACGACCTCGCCCTGCTGCTCGCGGCCTGGAGCCAGCCCGCAGCCAAGGCGGGCGGCGCCGATGTCGACGGCTCGGGCATCGTCGATGGCGGCGATCTATCGATCCTCTTGGGGAGCTGGGGAATCTGTCCGTAGCGTGAGACGGCAGGCGTCCCAGTGCTCAGCCGCGCCGCGGGTCGAAGGACCCGCGGCGCGTTTCGTTCACCGCGGCGCGTTTCGTTCACCGCGGCGCGTTTCGTTTCTCGGCGCGCTTTGCCCACCGCAGCGCGATGCCGCGGAACACATCACTTGACGGGCGGCTCGGACGGTGGCGCCGGCTGCGCGGGCGCGCGCCACACGAACTCCGCGCGGACGATCGCGTGGTCACTGGGCCACCGCCCCTCGCGCTTGTCGGCGTCGATGGAGGCCGACTCGACATCGAGACCACCTGCGAACAGGATCCAGTCGATGCGCTCGTCGCCGCACTTGTCGGCCCAGCCGTTGAACGTGCCCCGCTCGGGCGCATCGGGATTGGTCTCGCGCCACGCGTCGCGGAGGCCGAGCGCGGTATCGCCGAGCAGCAACTTGAGCGGATCGCTCGAGGGCCCGCAGTTGAAGTCGCCGAGGAGGATGACCGGATCGGCGTGCTTGCGCGCCTTGATGCGCTCCGCGACGAGCTTGGCCGACGCGAGCCGCGCCGCCGGACCGCGGTGATCGAGGTGCGCGTTGAAGACATAGAGGGCGCGGGCTCCCGCTGCGGTCTTGGCGGTGAATCGCGCGAAGGTGCAGATCCGCGGCAGCGACGAGTCCCACGACTTCGAGCCGGCGACCTCGGGAGTCTCCGAGAGCCAGAACGTGCCGTGCTCGGCGGGATCGAGTTCCCAGCGGTCGGCGCGGTACAGGATGGGGCACGCCTCACCCTTCGCGGCATCCTCCTCGCGGGTGCGCGCCAGCAGCTTGAACTCGCTGCACCCCTGCTCGAGATCGCGCACCTGCTCCGGCAAGGCCTCCTGGATGCCCCAGAAGTCGGCGGTGCGGAGGATCCCGAGCACCATAGCCCGCCGGTGCCGCCAGGCGTTCGGTCCGTCGCCCTCGTTGGCGTAGCGGATGTTGAAGGTCCCCACGCGGAGCGACTCCGCGCGCAGAGAGACCATGGGATCCCCTGCCCACGCGGCGGGCGCGGGAAGGACGGACACACAGACTGCGGCAAACGCGATCACAAGTCGGACCATGCGCCCATGCTAGCGGCGGCCATGCGCACCAACGCTCAGCTCGGCTTCACGATGTCGAATCGGATCATCATGGCGTGGTCCTCGTGCACCGTGTTGTGGCAGTGCATGACGTAGCGCCCGGTCCAGTCGCGGAAGTTGGCGTAGACCTCCATCTCGTCGCCGTCGTAGAGCGTATAGACGTCCTTGCGGCCACCGAGCATGGTCCCCTCCACCGACTTTCCGTTGTAGGAGAGGATGCGGCCTTCCTCGAGATGGAAGTGGATGGGATGCGCCCAACCGCCGTTGGTGTCGAAGTGCCAGATCTCCGGCTGGCCCTGCACCACGGTGGCGCGCGAGACGTTGGGGTTGAAGAACTCGTTGTTCACCGTCCACATGCCGTTGCGGCGGTCGAACTTCCACTCCCGACGCGGCAGCCCTGTCGTGGTGATCGGCCCCAGCGGGCGCATGACCTGCGGAATGCGGCTCGGATCCTCGACGGCGTCGGGACGGATGTTGAGCTTGAGCAGCCGCGCCGACTGACCCATGGGCAGCAGATCGCGCTGCGGACCGCGGCCGTCGAGCTGCTCGGCGCGGTTGACGAGGTAGATCGCGGTCGTGGACTCGGGAAGCTGCGAGAAGTCGACCACGATGTCCACCCGCTCGCCCTGTCCGAGGGGGAACCTCTGCGCCACGAGCGGCGCGGGCAGCAGGTTGCCGTCGGTGCCGACGATGGAGAACTCCATGTTGTTGGAGAAGCAGATGTCCCAATAGCGGGAGGGACCCGCGGCGAGCACGCGGAAGCGGTACTTGCGCCGCTCGACATCGAAGTACGGCTGCACCTTGCCGTTCACCAGCCACTTGTCGCCGATGTAGCCGTCCATGTCCATCGGATCCATCTCGAGCACGCCGTCGGCATCGAACTTGCGGTCGGTGAGCACGAGCGGGATGTCGTAGCGGTTCTTCACGCGACCGCCATCGGGCACGCCGCTGGGCAGCCGGAAAGCGTTCGGATTGGTGTCGTACTCGTCGCCACTGTCGAACTCGTCGAACAGCAGGTAGAAGCCCGCGAGACCTCGGTAGGTGTTCTGCGCGGTGAAGTCCATGCAGTGGTCGTGGTACCACAGCGTGCCCTTCGCCTCGACATAGTTCCCACCCGCGGGGTAGTTGGGGTAGAGATGGTCCTTGAAGTACCCGGGGCCGTAGAACTCGGCGGGGAAACCATCCGACTCCGATCCGTGGTTGCCGTTGTGCAGATGGGTGATGATCTCCGGCGAACCGAAGCCCTGGATCTTGTCGGGAAGTTCGTTGCGGAACCGCACGAGGTTGGGCTGGCCGTACCGCGCCATGAAGGTCGGCCCCGGCGCACTGCCACCGTAGGTGCTGAAGCGGCTCAACCCGAGTTGCGGGTGCGGTCGCGCCAGGATCTCGCGCACGGCGATCTCGTACTGGTAGGCCGGCATGAACTCATCGATCCGCTGGAAGTTCTCCAGGATCGGTGCCGGAGTCAGCGGATCGAACGAGGGCCTGGGGATCGCGTACCGCGCGAACGACAGCGGCTCCAGGAACGGCGTGGTGGGCGGGCTCGGTGGCACATCTCCCCCGAGCGCTGCAAGCGAGAAGCGGGTGTTGATGAAGAACGCGCCCGTGGTGAGGGCGGAACCCTTCAGGAAGGTGCGGCGGGTCGCAAGGGCGAGGGTGCGCGGCAAACGTGCAGCGCTCCCTTGATGCGGGGTAGCCATCCGTTGGAACTACTTTCTTTCCTCGACGGGACGTCCCGGTCGTCGAGGAAGTGATGCTCTTGTCGTCCACAAGAAATCGAGATGCCATGCTCCAACCCAAGGGGGACAGTCGAGGGCTGGAGCTGCGGCCTTGTTTCGTACTGTGCGATGGATTCGAGTCAGTCTGCCCGAGAACTTGTCCGATTTCCGCACTTGCGTCCTCTGGAGAATCGCCGTCGGGCACCCGACAACCTCAACCGACTTCGCCCGCGGCACTTCCATCAGGACCGGCTGCAATCGCGAAATCGGGAATCCACTCCATCGACAGCCGACCGGACCCCTATAACTTGCTGTATCTGGGCCGCAACTGGATGCTCCTCTGGGGCGTTCCGGTCCGCCTTTCCTCTTGGATGGAGTCCTCATGCACGCTCACCCCCTCGCCCTCGGCACACTCGCCTTCTCGTTGCTGGCATCGCCCGCGTGGTCGCAGTCCACGCCATCGCAGACGAACGGTGCCGCCCTCGGCGCCGAACTCTTCGTGGAGCAGCCCGGCGTGCGTGAGTTCCGCGGCGTGCTCATCGCGCGTCCGCTGCAGCTGGCCGATGCCGACCGTCTGGGCATGACGCTGCACCAGATGAACCAGTCGCTCGACGCGGCCATCGCGGGCCTCACCGAGTTCACCATTGTCCGCTACATCGCCGAGACCGACGAGTACCTGATCCAGGTTCCCAAGGGTGAGACGGAGAACACCGTCGCCTCGCGGCTGCTCGCAACGGGCAACTTCCAGTATGTCGAGCCCGATTGGACGGTCTACCCCGTGGGCTGCCCCAACGATGCGAACTTCGCATCGCAGTGGCACCACCAGGCGGCGCGCCTCAACTCGTGCGCGGCGTGGGACCTCGAGACGGGCAACCCCAACATCGTGGTCGCCATCTGCGACACGGGCATCCGCCTCAGCCATATCGACCTGCGCGCCAACCGCCGCGAGGGCTACAACGTGACCGCCGCGCGCTGGGAGTCGGCGGGCGGCGCCATCGCCGACATCAACGGCCACGGAACCAACTGCTCCGGCTGCGCGGCGGGCAACGGCAACAACGCCATCGGCATCTCGGGCATCGGCTGGAACCTCGGGCACCGCACCATGCGCGTGACCGATGCCACCACCGGCAGCGCGTCGCTGACCAACCTCACCACGGCGGCGCGCCTTGCGGCCGATGTCGGCGACAAGGTCGCCAGCGTGAGCTACAGCGGCGTGAACTCGTCCACCGTCTTCACCACGGGCACCTACGTGCGCTCCAAGGGCGCGATGCTGGTGTGGGCCGCGGGCAACGACGGCGTGACCATGACCGGCAACCGCAACGACGATGTCATGATCGTCGGCGCCTCCGACCAGAACGACCTCATCGCCAGTTTCTCGAACCGCGGCTCGCTCGTCGACCTCGTGGCGCCGGGCGTGGCCGTCTACACGACCTCGAACGCCGGTGACACCTCGTACGCCGCGGTCAGCGGCACCAGCTTCGCGTGCCCGATCACGGCTGGCCTCTGCGGCCTGGTCTGGTCGCGCAATCCGACCCTCTCGCCCGCGCAGGTCGAGCAGATCATCCGCAGCACCTGCAAGGACCTCGGCACCGCCGGCCTCGACGACGTCTACGGCTACGGCCGCATCGATGTGAACGCCGCGATCCTCAACACCCCGCCCAACACCGGCGATACCGTGGCTCCCGTCGCCCCCGTGTCGCTCGCCGCGACCGCCGGCCAGCAGTCGGTGACCCTCAGCTGGACCGCCAACACCGAGACCGACCTCGCGGGCTACCGCGTCTACCGCTCGACCACGAGTGGTGGCGGTTACACCGAAGTCACGACCTCGCCCACCGCGGCGACGACCTTCGTGAACTCGGGGCTCACGGGCGGGCTCACGTACTACTACGTTGTCCGCGCCCAGGACACCTCGGGCAACCTGTCGCCGAACTCGCTGCAGGCAGCCGCCACGCCGACCGCCCCGCCGGCGCCCGTGACGCTCTTCACCGACGGATTCGAGTCAGGCAACCTGACCGCGGGAGGCTGGCTCACGCAGAACACGCAGGCTGCCGCCGCGACGGGCGCCGCGCAGTCGGGTAGCTGGGGCGCGCGTCTGAACCGCGCGACCTGGATCGAGAAGTCGTTCTCCACCGTCGGCTACAACACGATCTCCATCGTGGTGGGCCGCCGCACCAACGGCCTCGACGCAGGCGAGTTCCTCTACATCGAGTGGTGGAACGGCAGCGCCTGGACCGTGGCGGGCACCGTGAACACCACGGCATGGGCCTCCGCGACCTTCACTCTCCCCGCGGCGGCCGCCAACAACGCGGCGTTCAAGTTCCGCTTCCGCACGAACGCGAACGGCAACAACGAGCGTGGCGACGTCGACAACGTGTCGCTCCGCGGCATCGCGAACTGACCTTTCGGACAAGTCCTTCAGGCGCCCCGTCCCACGGCGGGGCGCCTGTCTTTTTCGTCGGATCGGGGCGGGGAATGGGCCGATGAAGGAGGCTCGAGCCTCCCCCATGCCCATCTCGATCCTCATCCTCACGCTCAACGAAGAGACCAACATCGGCGCCTGCCTCGACGCACTCGCGGGCTTCGACGACATCGTGGTCTTCGACAGCCTGAGCAAGGACCGCACGAAGGAGATCGCACTGGCCAAGGGCGCCCGCGTGGTCGAGCGCCCATTCGACAACTGGGCGGCGCACCAGAACTGGGCCATGGACAACATCCCGTTCAGGCACCCCTGGGTGTTCTATCTCGACGCCGACGAGCGCATGACGCCCGAGCTGCGCGACGAGATCCTCGCCATCGCCCGCGATTCCTCGCGCAGGGAGGTGGCCTACTACTGCGGACGGAAGAACTTCTTCCTGGGCAAGTGGATCCGCCACGCCATGCCCCCCGGCATGATCATGCGCTTCTTCCGCCCGGGACACATCCGCTTCGAGCGCCTGGTGAACCCCGTCCCCGTGATCGACGGGCCGCACGGCTACTTGCGGAACTTCTTCGAGCACTACAACTTCTCGAAGGGCCTCACCGAGTGGTTCGACAAGCACAACAAGTACAGCCTGTTCGAAGCCATGGAGGGGATGAAGCTGCGCGAGAAGCCCGTGGGCCTCGGCGCGATCCTGTCGCGCGACCCGTTCGAGCGGCGCAGGGCGCTCAAGGAGCTCAGCTTCCGCCTCCCCCTGCGCCCGCTGGTGAAGTTCCTGTGGATGTACGTGCTCAAGCGTGGCTTCCTCGACGGACGCGCCGGCTACACCTACTGCAAGCTGCAGTCGATGTACGAGTACATGATCGTGGTGAAGATGCGGGAGCTCGCGCGCAAGGAGCGCGGGTTGCCCGTGTGAGCGCCGCGTTGGAGGTCCGCGGTGGTGCCCGTGCGGATCCCCGCGGAGATTCTGGTGAATCCGAACCGCCCGCGCGTCAGCGGCGCGCGACGGTGTTCTCGAGGATCTTCATCATGCGCAGCGCGAGATTCGTGCGGTCGTAGTTCTGCGCACCCTTGAGGCAGCGGGCGCGGAACTCGTCGAGCTCGTCGGGGTTCGACTTGAGGCGCTGCAGCGCGGCGCACAGTTCGTCGGCGTTCTCGGGTTCGAAGGGGATGCCCGCGCCCTCCTCGCGCACGATGTCGGCGCTCTCGCCCTCGACGCCGTGCAGCACGGGCAGGCCCATGCCCATCGACTCGAAGAGCTTCGACGGGATCACCGTCGTGAAGAGGTCGGTCTTCTTGAGGTGGATCACGCTCACATCGAGCAGCGACCAGTAGCGCGCGACATCGGCCTTGGGCACGCTGTCGATGAAGACGACGTTGTCGAGCTTCCGCTCGGCGGCCATCTGCTTGAGCGCCTCCTTGCGGGCGCCGTCGCCGAGGAACAGGAACACGAAGTCCTGGCCGCGCAGCCGGTCGGCCGCCTCGAGCAGGGTCTCGAGCCCGTGCGCCAGGCCGTGCGTGCCGATGTAGCCGGCCACGAACTTGCCCTTCATGCCGAGCTTCTCGGTGAGCTCGGCGTCCTTGGGGCGCGGCTTGAACTGCG
>CAIOCH010000337.1 GCA_903856525.1 uncultured bacterium
GAGGACATGGCGGGTGTGTAGCCCGCCCCACGCTTGTCCAGAAAACTTGACAACACCTTGCGCGCCGCACGCTCGCCGCCACGACTCTGGTCCACCCGCCGCGCTGGCCTCACCCCCCAAACCTCGCACAAAGGATCCTCCGCTTGCGGCACAGGATCCGGCACCAACCACGCCGGCCCCAACCCGCGCCCACGCACCTCGGCCAGCGGCGCCTCCATGCGCTGCGACCACAAGCGCGCCCAACCATCGCGCGTCCGCAGGCGCCGCACGACACCCGTCTGAGGCAGCTCTGTCCATTCGATCGCCGCCCCGCGGGCCCACTCGGCCACACGCAAGTCGCGTGCAAAGGTCGCCAGCAAGCCCGTCTCCTCGTGGCTCCACAGGCGCGCGAACGGCACCTCTCGCCGTAGCTCCCGCAGCACCTCTGGCATCGTTCCCGTGCGCAACAGCAACGGGATCCCGCGCTTCGCCAGCGACCCTGACAGCTCGCCCAAGGCATCCAGCAGGTAGCTCAGGTGTTGGCCGTCAAACTCCTGCGCACGGCACACCTCTGGCTCGAAAACAAAGAGGGCCACGACCTTGCGCCCCGCCTCGCGACCGCGCTCGACCGCTGCAGCCAAGGCCGCGTGGTCCCTTACCCGCAGGTCGCGCTTGAACCAGACGAGTTCGACGGGAGTAGTGCGATCACCGCGCATGCCAGCACGGCCTACGCAGGCAAGCGCGAAGCCGATGCGCGTGGTTTTCGTAAAGTGCTGGAATGCAATAGCTTAGGTCAATCACAACGACTTCATGCAGATTCCATGTCCGCTTTAGCAGCGGCGCTCGCTTGGGGACAACGAGGGGTCGGACATCCCGTGTCCCACCCCCTCGCGAGACTACCCCGACTCATGCCCGCGGCACGACCCTACACGAATGGTGATGGCGACTACCTAGCTCGGTGGAAGCGACTACTCCACCTCGACTTTCGCCTGCGCAGCGGCACGCGGCCCAACGCCAAGTCGCTGGCGCGCGAGTGCGGTGTGTCGGTCAAGACCATCTACCGCGACATAGACGCCCTGCGCACCGAGCTGGATGCGCCTATCGACTGGGATTCCGAGCGGGGCGGGTACTTCTACAGCAAGCCCGGGTTCTTGATCCCCGCGGCGGCGCTGACGGAGCACGAGCTGTTGGCGATGATGGTCGCCGAGCAGGCCGTTTCGCAGTACGAAGGCACGCCCCTCTTCGACTACCTGCGCGATGCGTTTGACAAGGTGCTGCGCCACATGCCCGGCGAAGCGATGACCCTGCACCAACAGGTGGTGGCCTCGATTCGCTTTGGCGGTATGCCCCCGGCCACGCTCGATCCCTCCATTTGGTCGGCCCTGTGCGCCGCCGTGCAACACCGCGAACGCATCACCATCGAGTACCTCAAACCCGGCGAGAAGAAGCCCGGGAAGCGCTTGCTCGAGCCGGTGCAGCTGTTGGTGCGCGATCGCGAGTGGTTCCTGGTGGCGTGGTCACAGGAGACCAAGAGCTACCC
>CAIOCH010000338.1 GCA_903856525.1 uncultured bacterium
CTGGACCAGGTAGGTCGAGCCAGAAGACGAACCAGCCGTGTTGGAGGCCGTGGTGGTGGAGCGCGGGGTCGAGCCGGTGCTTGCGCCAGTGTTCGAGCCAGTGTTCGAGCCGGTGTTCGAACTCGTGGCCGAACCAGTTCCGCCGTTCGTGGTGGTCGAGGCAGAGCCAGTGCCGGTACCGGTCGTCGAAGAACCGCCGCTGGCGCTGGTCAGTCCGTTCGGTCCGACACCGCCAGTTGTCGACGTCGCGGTGTTGCCCGTCGCGCCTGTCGGCGTGCCGGTCCCAAGGCCGCTTCCAGTGGTGGCGCCACTGGCCGAAGTGGTGGACGAGCCCAAGCCGCCGTTGCTGAAGGAACGAGAGGCGCCCTGAGGAGCGGTGCCACCCGACGGTGCGCCGACAGCCGTGTTGGAGCCAGCCGCGAGGCCGTTTGCCCCACCGTTGCTGGTGGCAGCAGCGGCCTGCTGCTGACGGTTGCGCTCCATGAGCTCATCGAGCCCAGGAGTGGTGACCGTTGAGCCGGGAGCGCTCAGGCCGGTTCCGCTGGTGGTCCCAAGCGTGGTGCCGGAGGCACCTGCCGGGGGCAGCGTGCTCGGACGAGATCCGAGCGCACCGGTATCGGTGGCACCGATTCCGGTTCCGCCGCTGCTGGCGGGCTTGGTTGCAGGCGTGGGGGGCACGAAGGCGTAGTAAAGGCCAGCTGCACCGAGGAGGACGACGAGGACAATAGCGGCGATCTTGGTACCGGTCGGCATGAAGTGCTCGATTGGAGGGCGACGGTATCGCAAGTGCGAACGAGTCTCGTGTTCCGGCATCCGTTCCGGCGACGACTCGCGTGAATGTCTGAGGTATGTGTCGGATCAGGGGCCGACACTGAACTGAAAACCACTCGATTTCTGCGGCAGTCAACGCATGAGGCACTTCTCATCACGCGAGGCATGCAGAGGATTGCGCGAACGACACACGCAAGATGCGACTGACATCAACTCGTGAACGATCGATGTCAGACGGCGGGGGCAGGAGCTGCGATGACGGGCGCAATCGCGGCCTTCGCGCGCTCCTCCTCCTCTTCGCGTCGACTATACACGAGTGGCGCTGCGATTGCCACCGAGCTGAACGTACCGGCGATGAGGCCAATGAGGAAGGTGTAGGCGAAGGGTCGGATGCCCGTTCCACCGAGCGCGATGAGCACGATGGCGGTTGCCAGGGTGCTGCCGCCGGTGAGCACGGTTCGGCTGAAGGTCTGGTTGATCGAGAGATTGACCGTCTCGCGGCTGATCCACGTGCGCTTGCCACGGTTCTCGCGGACGCGGTCGAGGATGACGATGGTGTCGTTGAGCGAGTAGCCAATGATGGTCAGGAGGCCCGCCACCACGTTCAGGTCGATGCGGTACTCCTCGATGTAGAGCGCCGCGCCAAAGGCGTTGGACGCCAGCGGAATGGAGATCGACAGGAAGCCCAGGCAGATGATGACGTTGAAGGTGACACCGATCACGGTCGCGGTCGAGAAGCGGAAGCTGCCGAACCGCACCCAGATGTAGGCGAGCATGCCGATGAGGCTGAGGACGACCGCGACGACGGCACTGGCGGCGAGGTTCTCCGCGACGATCGGCGAGAAGGTCGAGACCTGATCAAGGCTGGCCTCCTGGGTGAGAGCCTCGCGGACGAGGTTCCACTCGGGACGGGCAAGGCTGCGATCCCAGGTGTCGAGGTCCACGACGGTGCTGCTCACGTCGGGATCCGACACGAGGACGGCGACCGACTTCTGGACGCCCGAGGGGTTGGCCGGGTCGACCGGGTCGAGTCCGACCACGCGGGTTGCGCGGGCGGCGGTCGACGACCAGTCGGGCTGGGCGCGCATGCGCTTGATGCGCTCCTCGACGTCCGCAGAGGTCACGGGCGGGTTGATGTTGTCGATGACGACTGCCACGCCGCCACGGAACGCACCGACGGGCTCGGACGCTGCATCGGGCCGACCGATGGAGGTGCCGATGAGCGACTTCTCCAGCGGCTTGGTCACCGCCGTGTGATCGGCCGAGTCTGCGTTGTTGAATGCCAGGGGCAGACGGACATCGAGGTCGGTGGAGAACTCGCGGACCACGGCGCCGACGACGTCGCGCGAGATGGTCGACTCATCGAAGTCGGCGGGCGTGTTGGTCGGGTTGCCGACGCGGATCTGGAAACTCGATGCGAGTCCCTGCGCATTCGGCTCGCCCACGGTGAGCACATTCGCGCTCTTGAGCTGGGCCACCGACAGGTTGTCGCCCGCCTTGTCTCCGATGGCGCGCACACGCGCCTCGACGGCCTCGCGGGTGAAGCCGAGGCGGTTGTCGCCGGCCATACCCTCGCCGCCGCGGGCCTCGCGGGTCGACAGGGTCATCGACACGCCACCGCGGAACTCGGTCTCGAAGATGTCGTTGCCACGAACGAGCACGGCCACGAGGGACAGGCCCGCGAGCACCGCGCTGAAACCGAACAGGGCGGGACGGATCCCGATCCAGTCGACCTTGGGAAGCAGCAGGCGCGAAAGCGCCGGCACCACCGTGGGCAGCATGGACAGGCGGCGCACACCCGCAGCCAGGAGGGCGTCGAACATCGCGCGGGTCACCCACACGCCCGTGAAGAGCGTGGTGAGCACGCCGATGATCATGGTCAGGGCGAAGCCCTTGACCTCCGTCGCACCCACCTTGTAGAGCACGGCGCAGACGATGAGGTTGGTGACGTTGCCGTCGATGATGGCGCTCAGCGCGCGGCGGTAGGCGGTGTCGATCGATGCGCGGAGCGGGTTGCCGAGCTCGAGTTCCTCGCGCACGCGCTCGTAGATGAGCACGTTCGCGTCGACCGCCATCGCGACCGACAGCGCCACACCGGCGAGGCCGGGCAGCGTGAAGGTGCCGTCGATGAATGCCATGATGCCGAAGATGAGGAGCGCGTTGACTGCCAGCGCGATGTCGGCCACCAGG
The DNA here is from genome assembly GCA_903856525.1 of uncultured bacterium. Taxonomy (GTDB): domain Bacteria; phylum Planctomycetota; class Phycisphaerae; order Phycisphaerales; family SM1A02; genus QWPT01. The sequence continues at coordinate 2,962 of CAIOCH010000338.1, forward strand.
CCCGCGAGGAAGTAGTACGCCAG
>CAIOCH010000339.1 GCA_903856525.1 uncultured bacterium
GTCACGTCATGGTGGGATTTCATGGAAACCGCGTTGTCGTGCCGCTGCGTTCCTCGCTCGGAATGCAGGCCGCGCACCTCCCATCCGGTCAGGGGCACCCCTCGGGCACATTCCCCGCTTTGGCCCCTTCGCGCGCCCTCGTGCGAAGTCGCCGTGCGCCTGCGCCGATCGGAGCGTGTCCCCGTGTGGACACGCGCTCCGTGCAGGAATGGCCCTGTGCGCCGCGCGATGGAGGCTTATGGACGCATCACAGATCACCTCGTTCGTCGCGAGCACGCATCAGGTCTTCACCACGATGCTCTCGCTCACCGTCACCGCCGGCAAGCCGTACACCTGCTGCACGGTGCCCAGGTTCGAGAACGAGGTGAGCGGGATCATCGGCATGTCGGGCGACATGCAGGGGATGGTCGTGCTCTCGTTCCCGACCTCGACCGCGCGCAATGTCATCCGAGCCTTCACGGGCATGGACATGGATCCCGCCTCGCCCGACTTCGCCGATGCGGTGGGCGAGCTGGTGAACATGATCTCGGGCGCGGCGAAGGCCAAGTTCGAGGGCAAGAACGTCTCGATCTCGTGCCCGTCGGTCGTGATCGGCAAGGGCCACAAGGTCCAGCAGCCGAGCGACGCGGTGTGCATCACCATCCCGTTCGAGTGCGCCGGCGGACCGTTCTCCGTCGAGGTCGCCATCAAGCACGCCAAGGTGGCCGCGCAGCCCGCGGCCGCAGCAGCCTAAGCCTTCCCGCAGGAGGAACTCCCATGAAAGTCATGCTCGTCGACGACTCGAAGACCATGCGCACCATCCAGCGCAACATCCTCATGCAGCTCGGCTACAAGGAGATCGAGGAGGCCTGCGACGGCCAGGACGCGCTCTCCAAGGTGGGTGCGTTCGGCCCCGAGCTGCTGCTCGTGGACTGGAACATGCCCAACATGGACGGCATCACCTTCGTGAAGACCTACCGCGCGCAGGGCGGCAAGAGCCCGATCGTGATGGTCACCACCGAGGCCGAGAAGACCCGCGTGGTCGAGGCGATCAAGGCGGGCGTCAACAACTACGTCGTCAAGCCGTTCACGCCCGACTCGCTGTCGCAGCGCATCAACGAGACGCTCACCCGCGCCAAGGCCGCGTGAGCCGGTCCGATCGCAGGGTGGATGGCGTGAGATCCGCCATCGCGTGACCCATGGAACACACCACCACCGAGCGCCTCCCCTTCGTGCGGATCGTCGAGAACGGCCGCAGGGCGGTGCTCGAGATCCCGTCCAACTCGGCCGGGGAGCTCGCAACTGAGGGCGCGCTCCTCGGCCTTGTTCGTGAGCGCGGCGTGGCGGTCGACGCGGGCGTGGAGCAGCGCGTGCGCGCGCTCGCCGCGCGCCACCGCGGGCGCGCCGATGGGGACTTCAGCGATGTCGAGGGCGTGGTGGCCGAATGGACGGCTCCCGTGCACGGTGAGCCGGCGCGCATCGAGTGGTGCGCGGGGTTCGAGCCCGCGGAGCAGTTGGCGGCGGAAGCCGAGGCCGGTCCGTGCAGCACTGCGGACGGAGTCGACCACTACAACCGCGTGCGGCGCATCAAGGTGGCTGCCGGCGAGGTGGTCGGCAGGGTGGTTCCGCCCGGCGAAGGCACGGATGGCCGCGATGTGTGCGGTCGCTCGGTGCCCGCCAACCGCGGGCGCAAGCTCGCGCTTCAGCCCGACGAGAGCGTGCAGGTGGAGGCCGATGGCTCGATCCGCGCGCTCAAGGAGGGCGTGCTGTCGCTGGCGCGACTGAGGATCGCCGTGGTCGACGCGATGGATGTCGAGGGCGCGGTCGACTTCTCCACGGGCAACATCGACTTCGTGGGCAGCGTCAAGGTCAAGGACGGCGTGCGCGACAACTTCACGCTCAAGGCCACGGGCGATGTGCGCGTGGGCGGGCTGGTCGAGGCGGCGAACCTGGTGGTGGGCGGCGACTGCTCGTGCCCCCGCGGGGTGGCTGCGCGCGGGAGCGGCCATGTGCTCGTCGACGGTTCGATGGAGTCGGCGTACCTCAACGGCGTCGTGGGGCGCATTCGCGGATCGCTGGCGATCGAGCGCGAGATCGTGGGCTGCGAGCTGCTGGTGGGCGGGGATGTGCTCGCGGAACGCGCCGCGATCGTGGGTGGCACGCTGGTGGTGGGCGGTGCGCTGCGTGCGGCGTCGATCGGCACCGAGGCCGGGGCGCGCACGGTGCTGCGCATCGGCGGACTGCCGATCGAGCTCGCCAAGGCGGCGCGTATCAACGAACTCGCGAGGGAACTCGGCAAGCGGGTGGCGCCGCTCGAGGACAGGCAGTTCGAGATCACCTCCAAGGGCGGAAAGGCCACCGCGGCCGAGCGGGAGAGCCTCACCGAGCTGGCATTCGAGATCGCGGAGGTCCGTCGGCGGCTGCAACTGCTCGAACTCAAGCGGCGCGAGCTGCTGGTGGAGGCCGGCAGCGCCCGCGTGGTGCGGGTCGATGTCGGCCGGGCGATCCATGCGGGCACGGTCATCTTGGTGGGCAACCGCGAGGCGCGCATCAACTCCACCCTCAAGGGTCCGCTCACCCTCGGCTGGGACGAGAACCGCAACCTGCAGTTCCGCGTGGCCGGAGGGCGCGTGCAGGAGCTGCGTGATGTGGCGAGTGTGCGGGACCTCGCGGCGTAGGCCTGCGGGTAGGTGCCCCTCGCCATCCGCTATCCTGCGCCCATGCGCATCGGCGTCATCATCGCGGCGGCAGGCAAGTCGACACGCTTCGGCGCGGGCGACAAGCTCTCGCAGGACCTCGGCGGCAGGGCGGTGCTCCTGCGCACGGTCGAGGCGTTCACCAAGCGCGACGAGGTCGCGACCATCGTGGTGGCGGGGCCGCCGGATGACCTCGAGGGTTTCCGCAGCCGCTTCGGGCCCGCGCTCGGCTTCAACGGCGCGCGCATCGTGGCCGGCGGCAGCATCGAGCGCTGGGAGACCATCCGCAACGCGCTCGCGGAGTTGCCCGACGACCTCACCCACATCGCGGTGCACGACGGCGCGCGCCCCTGCATCGGCAACGAGCTACTCGACCGCGTGTTCGCGGCGGCGCGGGTGGCGCCGGCCGTGATTCCCGGCGTGCCCGTGCGCGACACGCTCAAGCGGGTCAGCGAGGAGTCGTTCAGCGCGGCGGAGGACGATGCGATCGCCGACTTCATCCTCGGCGATGTGGGCAAGACCTCGACCTCGGGCAAGCGGGTGACCGAGACAGTCCCGCGCACGAACCTGTTCGCCATCCAGACGCCACAAGTGTTCGACGCGGCGCTCTTGCGGCGCGCGTACGCGATGGTCGACCTCGCGGGCACCACCGACGACGCGAGTGTGATCGAGCGGCTCGGCGAGCCCGTGCTCGTGGTCGAGGGCGACCCGCGCAACATCAAGATCACCTCGGCCGACGACCTCGCGCTCGTGCGGGCCATCATGAACCTCGCGCCACCCGCCGACCGCGCCGCCCACCTCCGCTTCTAGCCGGTGGTGCCAGGCACCAACCGCGCACCAACCGCGCACCAGCCAGAGGTCATCCTGCATGCAGCCGCCGACCAGCCTGTCAGCGGGATGGGGTGGATTGCTTCGTCGGCGCCCATGATTCGGCGCGGCGGCCGCTGTGCGCGGACGGAGGCGGGAGCGCGGTTGCATCGCGGTCGGTGTATGGTTGCGCGGTGGGTGGTGCGCGGTTGGTGCCTGGCACTGCCTTAGGGCTTGACGCGCTTGCCGGCGATGGTGAGGTCGACCCGCTTCTCGCGCGGCGCCTTCTCGGCGGCATTGCCGCTCGGGCAGCCGGGGCACGACGACGATTTCTTCCCCCGCTTGGGCAGGAACGGCGCCGCCACCAGCCACACGGCGCCGATCGCGAGCGCCGTGACCGCCCAGAACTGCCAGTCATCGACCGGGAACGCCGCGAGCACCGTCATGCGCCACCTCCGAGGGCGATCACCAGCACGCGTGCGATCCACGCGAGGAGATACGCCACCACGCTCATCCACCCCAGCTGCAGCATCGCCCACTTCCACGAGCCCGTCTCGCGGCGCGTGACCGCGAGCGTGGGCAGGCACTGCATGGCGAGCACATAGAACACCAGCAGCCCCGTGGTCGTCGCGGGATCGAACAGCCTCGTGCCATCGGCGCGGGTCGCCTGCGCCAGTTCGTCCGCGACCTTGGCATCGTCGTCCGAGTCACCCTGCCCGACGAGCACCGTGACCGTGCTCCGGAACACCTCGCGGGCGATGAAGCTCGTCATGACCGCCACGGTCAGGCGATCGTCGAGCCCGAGCGGCGCGAACACCGGCTGCACCGCGCCGCCGAGCATGCCCGCGAACGAATGCTGCTGTTGCGCGCGCGCGGTGATCGTCTCCGCCTCTCCCCGCAGCGACTCGGCCTCATCGGCGTCGCCCGCCTCGTCGGCGACGACGGCGCGGGCCTCGAGCGCCACCGCGGCCTCGGGAGTCTCCGCCTTCGGGTACGCCGAGATCCACCACATCACCACGCAGATGGCCAGGATCACCGAGCCGGCGTTCTTGAGGAACACCACGGCGCGGTCGTAGGTGGTGAGCAGCGCCCCGCGCACATCGGGAAGGCGGTAGGGCGGCAGCTCGAGCACCATCGGCCGGCTCCGCCCCTTGAGGATCGTGCGTCGGAAGATGGCCGCCGTCACCAGCGCCGCCACCGCGCCGAGCGCGTAGCAGCCCGCGAAGGCAAGGCCGGCGAGGAAGCCCGAGTCGGGAAAGAGCAGCGTCACGAGCAGCACGTACACGCCCACGCGCGCCGAGCAGCTCATGAAGGGCGCCACGAGGATCGTGGCCAGCCGGTCCTTCGGGTCGGGGATCAGCCGCGTGCTCATGATCCCGGGCAGCGCGCACGCATGACTCGAGAGCAGCGGCACGAACGCCTGCCCCGGCAGCCCGAACCGGCACATGATGCGGTCCATGACGAACGCCGCGCGTGCGAGGTAGCCCGTGTCCTCGAGCAGTGCCAGCAGGAAGAACAGCAGGCAGATCTGCGGCA
>CAIOCH010000340.1 GCA_903856525.1 uncultured bacterium
GCATGAGGAACGCCTTCTGCGTCTCCGCGGCGCCGTCGGCTGGAAAGCCGGTGGATCCCGTGCGGTTGAGCGTGTCGTACGGCTCCTTGAGCGAGCCATGGAGATCCTGCCCGTTCCAGCGGAAGAGCGACGCACTCTCGAAGGCGATCGGCTTCTGCACATCGCCCTCGAGCGCCAGCGGGGCGTTGCGCCCGATCGCGATCGCGGCCTCGGGCTTGGGCGAGCCGTTGCAGGTGTTGTCGAAGTAGCGGCCCACCCATCCCGAGCCCTTGGCGTCGAGGCGGCCGGTCTGCCAGATGTCCATGGAGGTGAAGTGCGAGCGGTTGGGGTTCGGGTAGCCCACGCCCTGCACCACCGACACCAGTCCTTCGTCGTAGAGCTCCTTGAGGCCCGCGAGGCTCGGGTGGAGACCGATGCCCAGCGCCCCGTCGAGCGCCAGTGCCGCCGGCTGCGCGTTCTGCGCCGCGGCACCGGGCCCGCGGATGCCGATCTGCGGCCGCGCGCGGTAGTAGTCGTCGCTGCCGAACGGCACCACGGTGTTGAGTCCGTCGTTGCCGCCTCCGAGCTGCACGATCACCAGGATGCGCTCGTCGGCCACGCCGGGCTGCGACGCCAGCAGGGGATCGCCGAGCGTTCCCATCGCGCTGCGCTCGATGAAGCAGGGCACCGTGGCCGCGAGCGACGCGAGCGCGCAGCCGCGCTGGAGGAACAACCGTCGGGTGTAGGCGGAGTCGTGCATGGGGTTCGATCCAACAGGCGGTGCACCGGGTTCGGCGCGGGCAGATCTAGCAGAGCTGGTACTCGGGCATGGCGGTGATGAGGCAGAGCAGCGCCTTGATTCGTTCGTTGTCGATGCCGCCGCCGAGCGAGCCGAGGTACGACTCGAGCTCGGCCATGCGCGCGCGGCCGGGATCGCCGCCGAGCGCAAAGCTCGCGAGGCCGCGCACGCACTCGCGCGGGTCGAGCGTGCCCGCCGCATCGCGGAGGTGCTCCACGAGGTGCATGGCGTCGTACGCGTCGGCCGAGCCTGCGGTGTTGCCGCGCGTCGTGCGGCCGGTGATGAGGAAGACCGCGGTGTTCTGCCGCGTGAACACGGTGGCGGTGTTGATCCACGACCGGCCGCCGGGCCATCCCTTCACGCTCGGCGGCTGGAACAGCTCCTGTCCCATCAGATCGCCCGCCTCCACCAGCCGGTCGACGCTGCGCACGGGGGTGCCCAGGCTGCGCACCGTCTGCACCATGAGCTGCGTCGGGCTCTTGATGATCGACAGGCGGTTGTCGACGGCGTAGAAGTGCTGCGAGCGGAACAGCGCCCGCAGCGCGGGGCGGATCTCGTAGCGTGCGTCGCGCAGCGCCTTCGCCAGCCGCTCGATGGTCTCGGTGCCGTCGCGCGTGGTCGTGGGCGCGTCGTTCACGAAGAAGCGGTAGAGCTTGCCCGCGATGAACCGCGAGCACTCGGGCTGCTCGAGGATGATCGACACCAAGTCGTCGCCGGTGAAGTCGCCCGAGCGACGCAGGATCTGCTTGCCGCCCGCGTCGTGCTGCGCGCGGTCGAAGAAGTAGGCGTTGTCGCGGAAGGTCCGTCCCGTGAGCGCGCGCGCGCCCTCCTTGATGTCGCGTTCGCCGTAGCCGTTGCCCTCGCCCAGCGTGAACAGCTCCATGAGCTCGCGCGCGAGGTTCTCGTTGGGGCTCGACTTGCGGTTCTCGTCGTTGTCGAGGTACTTGAGCATGGCGGGATCGCAGATGATCCCGCGCACGAGGTCGGCGAAGTTCCCGGCGCAGTTCGAGCGCAGCATGCCGTTCTGCATGAGCATGTGCCAGCTGTTCTCGATGGTGCGGTAGCCGGTGGCGAAGTGCCCGTGCCAGAAGAGCGTGAGCTTCTCCTGCAGCGGCCGGCCGGTCTCGATCATGCGCGCGAGCCACCAGCGCTTCATGGCGGCGATCTGCGCCCGGTCGGCGTTCTGCCGCTCCTGGCGCTCGCGCTCGATGCGGGCGATCGTCTCCGTGTCGTTGGTCGCGCGGGCGCGCCGGAGCAGTTCGCGCTCCTCGGACGTCTGCGCCCGCAGGATGTCGCTGCGGAAGTCGACGCCCTCGTTCGACACGCGCTCGCCCTTGAAGTCGACGAGGTACTCGACCGCGCCATCGAGCCCGAGCTCGACCAGCGCCCGCACCTGCGCGGGCGTGCCGCCGAACCCGGCGCGGTTCAGCAGGTGCTGCGCGGCGCGATAGTCGAAGTCCTTCTTGGCGAGCGGTTGGAACGGGTTGCCCATGGCGTGATCGAACGACGTGCAGGCCGCAGCCGGCAGCTTCTGGCGGGATCCGCCGGAGATTCCCACTATCGGCACGGTACGGCGCGATGCCCGCGAGGTCGCCGTGGCTTCCGACGAATTCGCCCGAAATCAGCCGAGCGCGGCCCGCGTGCGCCGACCGAAC
>CAIOCH010000341.1 GCA_903856525.1 uncultured bacterium
CATGCCGGCCTCCGCCAGCCGCCGCAGGATCGCGCGGGAGTCCTCCGCCTGTCCGCTCTCCCGCAGCAGGTCGGATTCGAGCAGGTCGAGCGCCGCGTCGGATTGCCCGTCGCGCTCGCCGCGCCACTCGCGTACGCGGGCGAGGCGCCCCTCGGCGTCGGCTCCACTGCGCTCGAGGCAGACGAGCTCCGCGGCCCGCCAGCGGCTGTTGGCGGGCTCGAGCTGCTGCAGTTCGCGGGCCTTGCGGGCCGCATCGGCGAAGCGTCCGGTGAGGTTCAGCACCTCGAGCTCGATCTCATGGGCGCGCACGTCGCGCGGCGCCACCTCGAGCAGTCGCCTGAGCACGGGCTGGATCTCAGGCAGGTGGCCCATCGCCACATAGGCCTCGAGCAGACCGCGCATCGCGCGTTCGTTGCGCTGCTCCCGCGCGTGCACCGAGCGGAAGTACGCCGCCGCCGTCGTCAGGTGGCGGGCGTTGGCCTCCGGCACCTTCATGCGGCTCTCCGCGAGCGCCAGCACCACTTCGGTGTCGCTGTTGTCGCGGGCGGCGAAGGCGAGCGGCTCGAGCGCCGCGGCGTGCCGGCCCTGGGCGAAGAGCGCGAGACCCTCGGCACGCTTGGCGGCGAGCTGTTCGGCGCGGTACCAACCGCGGGCGGCGAGTCCACCGGCCACGATCGCGGCGAGCGATCCGACGACGGCGGTGGACAGGATGAGGCGGCGCTTGGTTCTGGGATTCACTGCATGTTCCTTGCTTCGGTCGATGGTGCGGACGACGCCTGTGCGCCGGTCGTGCCCGTGCCTGCCCGCGGTCCCCTGCCGATTCCCAGCAGGTTGAGCACGGTCATGGCGATGATCCGCAGATCGAGCCATGGCCCCCGCCGCTCCACGTACTCGATGTCGTACTGGATCCACTCCTGGAAGTCCTTGCCGGGCGCGCGCGTGCGCATGACCTGCCAGAGACCGGTGATGCCGGGCCGCACCGACAGCCGCTTCTCGCGCCACGCGGGGCAGAACTGGTTCTCGTTCTCGGGGCTCGGACGCGGGCCCACCACGCTCATGTCGCCCACGAGCACGTTCCAGAACTGGGGGAACTCGTCGAGCTGGAAGCGGCGCAGGATCCGTCCCACGCGCGTGACGCGCGGGTCGTCCTTGATGAACACCTGCGGACCATCGCAGAGGTTCTGCTTGCGGAGCTCCGCCACCAGCGCCTCGGCGTTGCGGCGCATGGTGCGGAACTTCCAGCAGCGGAATACGCGGCCGCCGCGTGCCTGCCGCCGATGACCGAAGAGGACGGGGAAGCCGTCGTCGAGCACCACCGCCAGCGCGATCAGCGCCAGCAGCGGCCCGAGGCACACGAGGACGAGCGCGGCGAACACGATGTCGAAGCCGCGCTTGACGGGCGCGTACCAGTCCGACCGCGCGGCAGGCTCGCGGGCGCTGCGGGCGAAGTCGGGCGAGAAGACCTCGGAGATCGGCCGCACGCGCACTCCGCGCGGAGCACTCGAGTCCCAGAGGATCGCCGGTCCGATCTCCTCGACCGCGCTCGATCGATCGCGCGCGCCCAGCCAGAGCGGACCGACGCAGCGGTCGCCCTCGCCCAGCGCGTCACCTTCGAGACCGTACACGCCGCTGGCGAGCGGCTTGACGCCCTCGATCACCCGCTCGGGATGCGCCCACACCCGCGCGATCGCCTGCACAGCGGCCTGACGGTCCCGCGCAGCCACCGCATGGAAGCACTGGCCGACGCAGTCGATGGCGTCGATGCGCAGCCGCCGTCCGGTCCGCATGGCGGCGAGGGCTTCCGAGACCGTCGCGGCCCGCGCCCAGGCCTGCGCGTCGCTGCGACGCTGCGCCACCAGCACCTGCCCCGATACGCGGCGCTCCGCCTTGTAGCGTCGCTCGACCTTGAGCACGCTGCCGTCGGCACCGAACACGAGCCGCTCGCGGTATCCGCTCTGCCCCGGGTCGATCAACTGGACCCGCGTGAGGTCGGCCGCGTTCCACAGCAGGGTCTCCGCGAGGGCGCGCAGGTCGAACACCGCCAGCCGGTCCGGCTCGAGCAGCAGGAAGACATCGGCACCCGGGTCGGGGCCCACGCCGCTGCCCAGCCGCACGCACGACACGCCCACCGACGCCCAGTAGGCATCGTGGACCTCGACTGCGTCGAGACCCCAGATGCGGTCGGTGACCGCCGCGCTCCGTGCGGGTGCAACCGCCACCATCACGCAGCTCCCTTCGCCTCGCCGTAGCCGTTGCGGGGAACGATGCGGCCTGCGCCGAGCAGCGGATGGGTGCGCACCCCTGCTGCGCCCTTCTCGATGGCGGTGGCGACCTCGGTCGACATGCGCGAGATCGATCCGTAGCGGATGCAGTCGGCCTGCTCGGCGTCGTTGAGGACCAGCCCGAGGTACTCGGCGCCTGCGCTGCGGATCTCGCCGATCGACTCGGGCAGACGCGCCCGCGATCGCCCCCGCCGCAGCACGAGCATGGCGCCGTCGCAGCTCGCGGCCACGGGAATGGCCTCCACGCTCGCCGTCACCGGGCCGGCGTCGACGATGATGATGTCGAACCGGTCGCGCAGGGTGCGCAGCAACCGCCGCATGGCGCCCACCTGCATGTTGCTGGCGGAGATGTTCGGGTCGAGGCCGATGGGCAGCAGCCACACGCCCGGCTGCGCCTCGACGAGCTCGTTCTCGAGCGTGCCGCGGCGCAGCACCTCGCGTACGCCGGGTGCGTTGAGCTGGTCGAGCATGCCGCTGATGGCGCGGCCAATGAAGTCGCAGTCGACGACCACGGTGCGGTGCCCCGCACGCGCGTAGCTGATGGCGAGCGCGAGGGCGATGGTGGTCTTTCCATCACCCTGCGAGGGGCTGGTGACCATCATCGCGTAGCCGTCGCCGGGAGTGCGCCGCGCCTCGACCTTGTTGCGAAGGCGGTCGATGCAGTTGATGGACAGCTCGTGCACGAAACCGTCGCTGGCGGCGGCGGACATGTCGGGCACGACGCCGAGCCAGTGCAGCCCCTGCCCATCGCCGGACAGCTGCGAGGCGCGGTACGCACGCGGACTCACCGTGCCGATCACGAAGAACGCCGCGAAGGAGAGGCCGAAGCCGCCGATGAGGCCGAGTGCGGCGAACTGCGCCCGCTTGTCGGAGTCGGGCATGGGCAGCTGGCTCGCGAAGCGGGCGATGCCCACGCGGCCGCGGCGGATGCTGTCCTGCTCGCGCTCGAGCTCGGCGATGCGGGTGGCGAAGGACTGCTCCGCCGAGCGCGCCTCGGCCACGCGGCGGTCGCTGTCGGTCAGGCGCGCCATGAGCATGTTGGCCTGGTCGATCTCGGTGCGCAGCACCTGCCGTTCCTCCGTCAGGCGAGCCTCCTGCCGCCGCACGGCCGCGTAGCTCAGGTCGCGCCCGGTGCCCTCCGCCCACATGGTGCGGGCGCCCTCGCGCGCGGCCTCGAGCTGCGCCTCGAGATCCTCCACCTCGCGGGTCGCGGTCTCGTAGATGCGGTGACCGGGGCGATAGGTGCGGGGAAGCGACTTGAAGCGCACGCGCGCCCCCTCGAGGCTGCGGCGGCGGTCGACCAGCGTGCCGTCGATGGCGTCGAGCTCGGCGAGCGTCGGTTCGAGCCGCATGTCGTCGGGCACGGGGCGCGGATCCGCGGCTCCCGCCGCGGCACGCAGCTCCATCTCCTCCCACTGCCGCTCGATGTCGCGCTGCAGGGTAGTGTTGGCGAGGATCTTGTCCTCGATCGACCGCATCTTGGCCACCTTCTCCTCGATCACGGCCGCGAGGTTGGCGCTGCCGTAGGGCGTGTCCTTGAGGATCGCGATGCGCTCCTCCACGTACTTGGCGGCATCGCGGCGCGCGGCGGTCATGAGCTCGCGCAGGGAGGCGATCTTGCGGCTGTACACCGTCTCGGCGCTCGGGCCGTAGATGTCGAGGTACGCGTCGGTCACCCAGTTGGCCATCGGCGCCGGCAGCGACTTGTCCGACGACTCGAACCGGATCTCGATCATGCTCGATCCCCGCGGGCTCGACACCGCGAGACCCTCGTCGAGCATCTGCACGCCCTTCTCGGGGCCGTAGCGCGCGAAGAAGTCCTTCACCGCCGCGAACTCCCCGGCCGCCTCGGCGGGCCGATCGGACTGCGCACGCACGGTCGGCTCGCTTCGGCGCGCCGCCTCGGCCACCGCCTCGAACACGCGCGGGTCGTTGATGAGCACCACCTGCTGCGCCACGTAGGCCTCGTAGTTGTCCATGGCCGCCGTCTCGGGCATGTCCTCGTCCAGGATCGTGTCGAGCTTGGCGTCGATCTTCACGTACGCGGTGGCCGCGTACTTGACGGGCGCGAGCAGCCAGGCGGCCACGCCCAGCGCGGCGCCGAGGCCCGCACCGATCGCCAGGCACATCCGCCAGCGGTTCTGCAGGCGGTCCTGCACCAGCAGCAGCGGATTGGGCGCGGCGGCCGCGGGCTGCGCCTGGGGCGCGGACAGCGTCGAGAGTGCGGTCGTGTCGTGATCGGTCATGGTTCGTCTCCAGTGCCGCGGTCCCAGACGGTGACCCTCGGCAATCCGTACATGCGCACGCGTTCGACGCGTCCCTCGTTCCCCGCCCCGCCCCGCGCCGCGCTTCCGACGGACGCATCGGCGGACCCGCCCTTGAGCGCCCGCACGCAATCGACGGGCACCAGCTGCAGCAGTTCGTTCGTCACCCGCTCGACCTCCGCCACCGGGGGCCAACCGTCCATGACCACCTGCACCTGTCCGACGCCAAGCCGCGAGATCTCGAGCTTGGCGGCGCGGCTGCGGAGCGCGGCCATGTCGCTGGTGTAGCTCTCTCCCGCGGTCGCCTCGGGCAGCACGAAGAATCCCACGACCGACACCTCGCGCCTGGCTCCCGTCGAATCGGTGGCGCTGAAGCGGTAGAGGCTCGCGGTGAACTGGTCACCATCGAGGGTCAGTTGCACCTGGTCGTGGCCACCGCCGCCGGCGCCGTCGGGATCGGCTTCGCGCGGCTGCCATCCCGAGGATGGGTAGCACGTCGGGGGATGGTGTCCGTGCATGTCGCGCACGTCGCCGCAGTGGATCAATCCCAGCGTCGCCCGCGTGCCCGTGCCCAGCTCCACGAATCGCCGCGACAGCACCGCGGTTGGCATGAGGATCTCGGTGGCGCCCGCGGGCAGCGGGCAGTCGGTGCCCACCCAGTTGCCGGCGATGAAGGGCACCTCGGCCAGCGAGGAGCGGATCTGGTGGGCCCGTTCCACGGCCTGCCGGTGGTCGCCGGTGTTCTGCCGCGCGAGGAACGCCCCCCCTGCGAGCAGCGCCGCGAGGCACGCGATGGGTGCGGCGCGGTTGACGCGGTGGACGAGTCGGATGGTGGCGAGCGTGGGCCTCATGCCTGGAGGAACCTCCATGTGAACACCGGGAGGTCGAGCCAGCGCATGAAGCGGATGAGTCCGAAGAGCATCGCGATCGCCAGCGGCAGCATGAGCCAGCCCGCGATGTCATGGAAGCGCTCCGCGTCCTCCGCCGACGCGTAGGCGTAGGCGAGCGCGGTGGGCACCAGGCGCACCACGTTGCACACGATGGCGATGAGTGGACTGGCCGCGAGCAACGCGATGCGCGCATGCAGCCGCAGCGGCACGCTGAAGACGAACGCGAAGAAGGTGAGCGCGAGCGCGAACACCATGCGCATGCCGTCGCACGCCTCGCCCACGAAGATCGAGCGGCCGGCGATCTGGATGGAGTTGCCCGCGCGCTCGGTGGCGATGCCGAGCACGTCGAGCACCTCCTGGGTGACGCCGACGGCCAGCGACTGGAGCGGCTCCGCAAGCCATTTGCGCACCTCGGCGGGCACCGGGATCAGGAAGAGCAGCGCCAGGAACGCGGGAAAGAACTGCCGGACGATCTCGAGCCCCGCCATGGCCACCGCGCACGCGGCCAGCGCCACGATCGCTCCGAGATGGACCGCCACGCGGGTGTCCGTCTGCTCTCCCCACCAGGCGAGCGCCACCGCGGTGAGCACGATCGGCACCGCCGACAGGCTCGGGCGCCGCGGCACGAATCGGATGCGGGACCGGCGCAGCCACGCGAGGTAGGCGGCCACGAAGGGCACCAGGAAGATGTAGCCGTTGTCGGTCCGTCGCGCGGCCTGCAGGTAGATGTCGATCCACGCCGGCCAGAACGCAGAGCATGCGGCCGCGGCGAGCACGCCGAGGATCCAGAGGTCGCCGGAGCGCCAGTTGCGCTGCGCCGTCATGCGGCACCTCCCTCGGTGCCCGAGCGCGCGACCGAACCCAGCGCCCCGAACACCTCGTCGACCACGAGGTAGCCCCGCGGCACGTGACTTCCGGGCGGCACGATGCTGCGCGCCACCACCGCATCGGCGCACACGCGCGCGCCCGGCAGCACCACGGCGTCGACCACCAGCGCGCCGCGCTCGATGGTCGCGCCACGGCAGACCACGCTGCCGCCACGCACGCGCGCGCCCGGCTCGATGACTGCATCGCGGGCGATCGACTCCGCGCCGGCGGCCAGCATGAGCGCCGCCGCGCGCAGGTACGACGCGCGATCGGAGATGCGGCACGATTCGTGCGTGCCCATCCACGCGTGCACCCGCCTGCCCGAGCCGACCAACGCGGGGATGAGCTGTTCCTTGAGGTCGAAGTAGCCGATGCGCGGCACGAGCGCCAGCGCCGACGCCGACATCCAGTGCACCCCGCACGGACTGCCGTCGATGGCCGCGCCCACCAGCGCACCGCCCACGGGATCGATCGCCGCGTAGAAGCGCGGGAGATCGAGATTGGGGGCGTTGGATGCCTCGATCACGAGCATGCCGCCATCGGCGGCGCTCCAGCCATGGCGGTCGGTGTGGTCGCTCGCGACGTCACCGATCGTGCCCGCGGGTCCGCGATGGCCCGCGGTGTCGATGCGCACCTCGATGCGCAGCGCCGAGCCGCGCCGAACCGCGTCCGTCGCGTCTCCGCACACCGCCGCCGGCATGTCCGGTCCGAGCGCAGCGCCGATCTGACGGTAGTAGCCTGCCTCCGCCTCACTGGCGACGGCCACCACCACCGTCCCGCGGAATCCAGCGCGCACGATGCGGCGTACCCAGCATCCCGCCAGGCTGCGCTCCGCGGTCACAGGCAGCGCGGCGACGGGAAGTCCCAGCCCCGTCGAGATGCTCGGTGCCCGGGTCGAGGCGCTCTGCCCTGCGAGCAGGACCGCAAGCTGCGCCACGCAGGGAACGCCGTCGGATGCAGCATCGCCGCGGAATGCAGGCAACGGCATGGCCGCCGCGCCGGCATCGGACGCGCTGACAACGGTCGTGTTGGATGCAGGACTCATCCTTCGGCCTCCCTCGATCTCGAACCCCGGCACACATTCCGTACACCCGCGGTCGGACGCCCGCGTGCGACGCGCACCTCCCCGCGCCGCTCCCCGCGTATCGGCCCTCCCGCGACGCGAGTTGTCGGATTCACCCGCGTCGCGCGCGGAATTCACACTGGCGCCTCCGCGGCGCCGCGACTTCTCGCCCCTGCCGTCACAGCCGTCACACCGCGCTCGCGCCGTCGGGCCAGCGCCTCCTCCCGCGCCGCGACCGCCCGGACGCCGTCGCGTGCCCGCTCCACGGCCATGCCCTCGGCAAGGAACGCCGCCATGGCGAGCGTGAGGTACCAGATCATGATGGTCTGCCCGAAGTAGCTCACCGCCAGGAAGATCGCCATCTGCGCGAACACCGACGCGCCCACGCCGAAGACCACCAGGTGCGAGGACGACCCCGACGGCAGTCGCCGCAGCCAGAAGCCGCACGCCCGCAGCGCCAGCACGATCGAGGCGGCCAGCGCCAGCATCGCCCACACGCCGCCCCGCACACCCTCCAGGATGTACTGGTTGGTCACGTCCTGCAGACCCCAGCCCCAGTGACGGGTGGACATGGTCCCCACCAGCCACCACTCGTCGAAATGCGCGATCGCCTTGTCGATGAGGTGGAACCTGTGCCACCCCGTGCTGCCACCCACGAGGTCGATGCGCGCGATCAGGTGCCAGACGCCATGCTGCATCACGAAGTGCAGCACCGTCGCGCCCAGGATCGCCAGCATCCACACCGCGCGCAGATGCATCCAGAACGGATACGCGACAAACGCCGCGACCACGAACAGCATGGCCGCCACCGGCGTGCTGGAGGCGCAGCTGATCACGACCACCGATGCCAGCACGAGGCCACCTGCGGCCACCCATCGCCCGCGCGCGCCCTCGCGCCACGAGGCGAGCCACAGCGGCAGCAGCGCCACGAAGTAGCAGCCGGCGAGGATCGCGTGCGCGAACGCTCCCTGGCAACGCAGCTTTCCCTCGCGCACGTCGGTCAGGAACGGAATGCCGCCGAAGACCGAGAGCATGTTGCGCCCCGTGGACTTCTCGATGCCGAAGACCAACGCCGCCGGCAGACAGAGGAGGAGCGAGCGCACGGCGAGCGCGCGGATGTCGTCGATGGAGCGGATGGTGGCGCGCGCGACGACATACATGCCGAGCGTGTCGAAGGCGCTGCCGATCTGCTGCACGAGGATCCCCGCCTGCCCCGTGACCGCGGGCATGAGCAGCAGCTTGGCGAGCGTGCCTGCCACCACGAGCGCGTCGATGGCCCCGAACCGGAAGTCGAGGAGGCGTCCGGCCGCGGCGAGGCGAACGAGCGCCAGCATCACGCCAATGCGCAGGAAGGCGAAGTCGGCGCCCGCGAGCGCGAGGCGCTGCGCGCTGGGGATGTACACCGCCAGGCCGATGAGCACGAGTGGAATCGCCCGCAGCGGCCCCAGGAGGATGCACGCGCACGCGATCGCCAGCGCCGCCAGTCCCACGGGATGCACCGTGTTCTGGTTCACGTAGTCGAAGCTGGAGGCTGCGAAGTCCATCTGCGGGGGTCATCGGACACCGCTACGGCGCCCGTGAGGGTCATCGCGCGGTGCGGGCGCGCGGATCCACGGGTTTCGTCCGGCATGCGGCGGTCTGCGCGGCCCACGCAGGCGGGATGGCCTGTGCGGGCAGGTCCGATCTCCGTGGCACAGGCGCGGTCCGCGCGCCCTTCACGCCGATCGGGCGCGATCCCCACCGTCCGCGTGCCGATGAACGGCTCACGCGGGACAGCGCCCACGGCACCGCACCGGCATTCCATCCCGCGCGCGAGCAACACCGTGACCACATCCGCCACCAGCACACCAGCCCGCAACGATCCACACCGGGGCGAGGGCGCCATGCGACTCACCACGGTGCTGTCTCGCCCACCGCTCCCGGTCCGCGCGTGGCGGCGCCTCGTCGCCGAGTGCGGCGCCCTGCTGCTGCGGGCGCGCGGCGCGCACATCGGCCGCGGCGTGTACCTCGGCGCGCAGGCGCAGCTCTACGGCACGGCCGGGCTCGCCATCGGCGACCGCGTGAACATCGGCCGCCGCGCGCGGCTCGAGACCCATCGCACCGAGCGTGGCCAAGGCCAGCTCTCGATCGGAAGCGGCGCGAACATCGGCAACGACTTCCACGCCGGCGCGGCGCTGCGGGTGCTCATCGGTCGCAACTGCATGTTCGCGTCGGGCGTCACCATCCTCGACCACGACCACGACTTCGGCAATCCCCTCGATCCCGTGCGCTGCGCCGACGGCGTGGTCGCGGCCCCCACCGTGATCGAGGACAACGTGTTCCTCGGCGAGCGGGTGGTGGTGCTCAAGGGCGTGCGCATCGGCAACGGCTGCGTGATCGGCGCCAACTCGGTGGTCACGCAGGACGTGCCTCCGTTCACCATGGCGGCCGGCGCGCCCACACGCGCACTCCGCCGGTTCAGCGAATCGACGGGACGCTGGGAGCGCATCGTCGACGGAGGCGCCCGCTGATGCATGTCCTCCTCGTCGCGCACTACTTTCCACCGGATGGCGGCGCAGGAAGCCAACGCCCAGCATCGTTCGCACAGCACCTGCCCGGGCTCGGCGCACAGGTGACCGTCGTGTGCCGCGAGGTCGATGACGCGCGGCGCGGCGCCTACGACCCGTCCGACCGCACGCTGCTCGCGCGCACATCGGCCGCCACCGTGCGCCGCGCGCGCCAGACCCAGGACGAGTCCTGGACGGACGCCCTCCTCCGCGAGGCGCGCGAGGCTTGCCGCGCCCAGCGGCCCGACGTGGTGCTGGTCACGCTGAGCCCCTTCGAGCACGCAGCCATCGGCTTCGCGCTGCGCGACGAGTTCGGGATGCCCGTGGTGCTCGACCTGCGCGACCCCTGGGCGCTCGACGGCTGGCACACCTATCGCCACCACTTCGCGTGGCGAAGGGCGATGCAGGCGATGCGCAGCGCGCTCGAGGCGGCCGATGGCGTGATCATGAACGTCCCCGGCGCACGCACCGCGGCCGAAGCGCTCGCGCCACGCCGCGGCAAGACGGGCTACGGCGTCGTCACCAACGGCTGGGAGGCCGCCGACTTCGCTCGCACACCCGATGTCCCGGGCGGCACCAACCTCTGCATCCGCTTCGCCGGCACCTTCGTGTGCCGGTTCATGCGCGACCGCCCGCTGCTCC
The DNA here is from genome assembly GCA_903856525.1 of uncultured bacterium. Classification (GTDB taxonomy): domain Bacteria; phylum Planctomycetota; class Phycisphaerae; order Phycisphaerales; family SM1A02; genus QWPT01. Next base: position 10,555 of record CAIOCH010000341.1, read on the forward strand.
GCCGCCTGCGCGCGCGGCTGCGGGGCCGCGGCGAGGTGATCGACGAGCGCGGACGCTCGCCGCTCTTCCTGCTCGAGGCGATCCGCCGGCTTCGCAACGAGGGCGCGAACGGCATCGGACACGACTTCCGCCTTGAGATCGCAGGCGCCCGCGAGGCGGAGACCGACCAGATCATCGCGGAGAGCGGCTGCGCCGACGCCGTCGAGCAACGGGGCTACCTGCCCCACGATGAGAGCGCGCGCTTCATCGCAGGCGCCGACGCCCTGCTGCTTCCGATGCATGGTCTGCCGAACGGCGCCCGTGCCCGCATGGTGCCCGGCAAGGCCTACGAGTACTTCGGCACGGGGCGACCGATCCTCGGACTCTGCCCCGAGGGCGACGCCCGCGACTGGATCCAGCGCGATCCACGCTCGCGCGTGGCCGATCCGACCGACCCCGAGGCGATCGCCGGTGCACTGCGCGACCTGCACGCCATGTGGCGGAGCGGCGCGCTCGCGCCGTCGCAGCGCGCACCCTGGACCGAGGAGTTCTCGCGCGCCCACCAGGCCGAGCGGTTGCTGGAGTACCTGCGCACGATCGTGCCCCAGCGGGCCGCGCGGTCAGCTGTTCCCGCGCAGCACGCCGCCTGACAGGAATCCAGTCGCATCGTCGAGCGACGCCAGCAGTCCCACGGCACCACGCTCGAAGGTGCGGGTCATGCCGCGGCTCTCGTCGGCCACCGACGCGAGCGTTCGCAGCGGCGCCGGCAATCCTCCCACGAACGCACGCCACGCGAGCCGCGAACGCAGCGTCCGCACGGGCGCCCGCAACCAGCGTGGGACTGCGCCGCCTTCGCGCACCGAGAACGGCACTCCCGTTCGATCGAGCCGCGAGAGCACCATCTCGCGCCAATCGCTGGCCATGGCCTGCTCGAGCGGGATCGCCGCGACGGCGCGGCACAATGCGCGGTCGTAGAGCGGCGTCCACACCCGTTCGCGCGGAAGCAACCCGTACGCCGAAGCACCGATGCCGCGGCGCGTCCAGTGCAGCAGGCTGTACATCCCGAGAGGATTGGGCGTGTCGCGGAGCGCCCCCATCACCCCGGCGAACTCGTCGAGCACCGCGGCGCGCGAGGCGATGG
>CAIOCH010000342.1 GCA_903856525.1 uncultured bacterium
GAAGCACGGCGGCGTCGAGACCGAGGAGATGTTCCGCGTCTTCAACATGGGCATCGGCTACACCATCATCGTGCGCCGCGAGGGCGCGTCGACGGTGATGAAGGCGCTGAGGAAGCTCGGCGAGGAGCCGCTCGTGATCGGTGTCATCGAGAAGGGCAAGGGCGACTGCAGGGTCGTCTGATCCGGGCGTCCCTGCTGCCCGCGACCAAGCGCCTTCCGGTCAGGGGCCCGCGCAAGTCTGGCCAGCGCAGACGGTTGGCCATGCGCTCCCCGCGGAGGAGGCATGAGTACGCGGAGGATTTGGAGCTTCGGTATACGAAAGGAGGAATCTCCTCGAATTCGGTCCATGGCGCTGCGTACACCCTTGCTCCCGGTGTGGAAGCCGGTGTGTCAGTCGATCACGAAAGGACCGTTCCCATGGAGTCGAAGTGCGGATGGTGTGTGTCTCGCGACAGCAGGGAAGCTCCCGTTGCAGCTCGGCTCGCGGCGTGGGTCGCGGTCGCCGTCTTCGCCACGCTGCACGGCGCTTCTCTCGCGCATGCGCAGTTGCAGCCCGCGCCTGCGGGGAGCGCCGTTTCGGGGGTCATGTATCTACCTGGCGACCTCGAGAGGTCGGTGAGCGCCATCGAGAACGCCGCGGGGTTGTTCTCGAGCGCGGGCTTTCAGGTGGCGGATAGCTACCTCCTACGGCGATCCGACGGTTCGTGGGAAGCGTTCGGGGCGCCGCTCGGGGCGGCGTGTCGTCCGCCGACCGGCGCATTCGTTCAAGCGAGTGCATGCGGGATCTTCACGGCCTACCGCCGAGCGGATGGATCGGTCCTGACCAACCGTCCGCCAGGAGTGGCGATCCCCGCCGATGCGTGGTCGGACATCTCGGCGCACGCGCTCGGGGGCGCGGGCGTGACGATGAACGGCCAGGTGCGGGCGTGGGGCTCCAACGCCGGCCATGTCGCCTCGATGACCGGCAAGTTCGCCGATGTCGAGGCTTCCAACAGCGCGGTGGTTGCCCGAACGGCTGCGGGCACCCTTGTGGCGGGCGGGTTGTTTCCGTTCGCGATCCCGAGCGGCGCCTTCGTCGAGCACAGGCTCGCCCTCCTCGGAGGTCCGAACCAGGCCGGGTACCCGACCTGCATCGCTCGCAGGGCGGACGGCACGATCGAGTTGATCGGTCAGAACAGCGCGCCCGCGAGCTTCCGATCGCGTGCCTACACGCGCGTGCGTACGAGTTGGGCGGGTTTCTTCGGGGGAGTCGATCTCGTGGGCGACGCGTGGATCGGCGGCGGTTCGGTCGACCGTCGCATCGAGGGGCCGTTCGTGGACATCGCGCTCGGTGGGCGATCCCTGCTGGGGCTCCGTGCGGATGGGCGCGTGGTCGTGGAGCTCAAGGGGACGGGCGCTGCGCTCAGCATGCTGGAGAACGCGGCCGACAGCCCCACCGGGCCGCGGTTCGCGCTTGACGAGCTGCGACGGCCGATCGCCCTCTTCACCCTCGGCGGTCAGTATGTTCCCGCGGAGTTCGGTCACTTCGCGGATGGAACGGTCCGACTGATCGGGGGAGGATCGACGCCGTCCTTGACGGGCGTGATGGAACCCGATGGAGTCGTCGCGCGAGACGTGGTCGCGTGTTCTCCGATCCTCGCCCGCGACCGGGCGGGCGCGCTCATCATGAGGCTGCGTGACGGAACCCTCCGTTCCATCGTCATGAGCGAGCAGCCTGGCGCGCTGCCGTACCGTGTTCCCTCGGGGCGCTTCCGCGAGTTCGTGGGGGAGTCGCTGATCAATGGAGTGCGCAGGTTGCACGCCATCGACGAAGCCGGAGGTCTGGTCGCATGGGATCCCGCATCGATGAACCCCGTGTTGAGCGTGGTGATCCCGAATTGCGAGAGCGCGTCGGGACAGTTCATGCGCGACTGGCTCTCCTCGGCTCCCTTCGCAGTCAGCGCGACCGCGGCGAACGGCGTGCGCTCGTGCATCGGATCCGCAACCGATGGAGTGTGCAGCGTGCCAGCCGACGTCACCGGCCCCGTACGGCTGACTCGGCGGAATGGATTCGGCACCCGAGCGAACGGATCAGTGGCCCGTTGGGGATTCACGGCGGGTCTCGTGCCGGCGCCACCGGTAGAGCCCTTCGTCGAGTTCGGGGTCGATGACTTCAACCCCAGCGAGATGGTCAACCCGTGGTTCGTGGGCCGTCGCGCCAACGGCCAGGTGTGGGTGGGGGCCGAACCAACGGTGCAGCCACCGCCATACACGCTCAACGATCCCGCCTTCACGGCCAATGACGTCGTGCAGGTGATGTCGCAGTGCACGGTGCGCGTGGGTGCGCATGACTGCGACGGCGACGGAGTTCTTGACTGGGACGAGATCGTTGGCGCGGGCGCCGCGGGCGACTGCAACGACAACGGGGTTCCGGACGAGTGCGACATCGCGGCAGGTGCGCCGGACGGGAACGCGAACGGAATCATCGACTCCTGCGAACCGCCGCCGCCCGGTGACCTCGATGGCGATGGTCTCGTGAACGCGCAGGACCTCGAGATCCTCGTGTCCGCGTGGGGAAGCCCCGCACCGGGAGCGGCGGACCTCAATGGCGACGGCGTAGTCAACAGCATCGATCTGGCAGTGCTGCTGGCGTCCTGGAGTCGATGAGTTGTGGCGGGTCGGAGGCGGCGGCAACGCGTCGCCGAGGTGTTTGCGCCCGACCCCGCCGCCGCAGACTCGGCGGGGATTGCGCGGCTCAGAACTCGCCGCGCAACCGTTTCTTCTCGCCTTCGCGCTTCTTCGCCTCGATGCGCCGCTCGACGCTGCCGCGCGTCGGCTTCGTCTTCTTGCGGATCTTCGGGCGCTTCGCCGCCATCGACACCAGCGTCTTGAGGCGCGTCAGGCACGCCTCGCGGTTGTCGGCCTGCGAGCGGGTCGAGTGATCGGTGATGAGGAGCGCCTCTTCCGGGCCTTGGCCTACGAGATGCGAGCCGGCGACGGCGCGCAGGCGGTCGAGCCCCGCGAAGTCGAGGCCCCAGATCTCGGCGAGCAGCACGCGGAGCACGGCCTTGGTGCTGGTCTTGTTGACATGCTGGCCGCCGGGGCCGCCGCCGCGCACGAAGGTGAAGTCGAGCGCCTCGGCGGCCACGCTGCAGCCGCCGCCGAGCTTCACGCGGTTTCCCGGCGCCGGCGCGCGCTCAGAACTCATGGCGGAACCCCGCGCGCAGGCCCTGCAGGCTCGCGGTCATCTCGAGGTCCTCGCCCGTGAGCGAGGCGCCCACGAGGCGGTAGCCGATGTAGACCGCGCTGCGCTCGTCGAGCCAGCCCGTGAAGCGCGCCTCGATGCGGGTGGCGCCGCCGAACTCGCCGTCGCCGAAGGGGAGCGAGAGGCCCAGCGCGGCCTTGCTGAGGATCTCCACGCGGCGGAACAGCGGGAATCCGCCGCCCGTGTCGAAGGCGAGGCGGAATCCGCCGCCCACCTCCGCCACGAAGAAGCCCTCCTTGGCGCGCGCGAGGTCGCCGGTGGTCTCGTTGGCGAGGTCGCGGGTGACCGACTGGACATCGAGCGATCCCAGGGCGAAGAGCGCGAAATCGGTGCCGTTGCTCGCGCCGCGGTGGCGCTCGAGGAACTCGTAGCGAACCTCGGCGCCGGCGCTCCACCACGAGAAGGCGCTGTCGACGGTGTCGCCTGCGGACACGGCGATGCCGCC
>CAIOCH010000343.1 GCA_903856525.1 uncultured bacterium
CCACTCCGGTCCGCCCGAGTACCGCCCGTAGATGTCGGCCATCGCCTGCACCTGCTCGCCGAGCGTGCAGCGGACGAGGCTCGCCTCGACGAGCGCGGGCATCACGTTCTCGCCCTTGCGCGCGGCCTCGCGGATCGCGGACAGCGCGCGCTTCACGTCGTCGTTCGAGCGCGTCGCGCGCATCTTCGCGAGGCGCGCGTTCTGCTCGGTCTCGACGGTGTGCGGGATCTCGAGGATGTCGACCTGCTTCTCCTCGTTGCCCTCGGGGTACGCGTTCACGCCGACGACGATGCGGTCGCCCGCCTCCATCTCCTGCCCGAAGCGGTAGCTCGCCTCCGCGATCGAGCGGCGGAAATAGCCCTTGTGCACGCCCGAGACGACGCCGCCCATGTCGTCGATCTCCTTGATGATCGCGTTGGCGTCCTTCTCCATCTGGTCGGTGAGCGCCTCGACGAACCACGACCCGCCCAGCGGATCGACCGTGCGGTGCACGCCCGACTCATGGGCGATGATCTGCTGCGTGCGCAGCGCGACGCGGACGGCCTGCTCGGTGGGCAGACCAAGCGTCTCGTCCATCGAGTCGGTGTGGAGGCTCTGGCAGCCGCCGAGCACGCCCGCCATCGCCTGCAGCGCCACGCGCACGATGTTGTTGAGCGGCTGCTGCTCGGTGAGCGAGCAGCCGGCGGTCTGCACGTGCGTGCGCATGAGGAGCGAGCGCTCGTTCTTGGCGCCGTAGCGCTCCTTCATCGCCTTCGCCCAGATGCGGCGCGCGGCGCGGAGCTTGCAGATCTCCTCGAAGAACTCGTTGTGGCTGTTGAAGAAGAACGAGAGGCGCGGGCCGAAGCTGTCGACGTCGAGGCCGCGCTTGATGCACTCCTCGACGTACTCCATGCCGTCGCGCAGCGTGAACGCGAGCTCCTGCGTGGCGGTCGAGCCGGCCTCGCGGATGTGGTAGCCCGAGATCGACACCGAGTTCCACTTGGGCAGGTGCTGCGAGGCGAACTCGATGGTGTCGACCACGAGCTTCACATGCGGCTCGGGCGGGTAGATGAACTCGTTCTGCGCGTGGAACTCCTTGAGGATGTCGTTCTGCAGCGTGCCGCCGAGCGAGGTCCACGGGATGTTGCGCTCCTTCGCGTGCGCGAGATACATGCCCCAGATCACGGCGGCCGGCGCGTTGATCGTCTGCGACACGGTGACCTCGCCGACCGGGATGTCGGCGTACAGGCGGTGCATGTCCTCGATCGAGGCGATGGCGACGCCGCAGCGGCCGACCTCGCCCGCGGAGAGCGGATCATCGGAGTCGCGGCCCATGAGCGTGGGCAGGTCGAACGCGGTCGAGAGGCCGGTGTTGGCCTTCGTGCCCTTCGCGTTGTTCAGGAGGTACTTGAAGCGCTGGTTGGTGTCGTCGGCCGAGCCGAAGCCCGCGAACTGGCGCATGGTCCAGAGCCGCGAGCGGTACATCGTCTTGTGCACGCCGCGGGTGAACGGATACTGGCCCGGCTCTCCGATGCGGGCGTGCGGCCTGCTCGGATCCGACGGATCGTGCGTCAGCACCGTGTCGGGTCCGTAGCGCTCCCCCACCACGTAGCCAGAGATGGTCACGGTCTCGGGGTCCGCCTTGGCGGTGGGCGAGGCGGGAATTGCGGTCGCGGCGTGCGGGTTCGCGGTGCTCATCGGAATGGTCCTGCGCAGGGGCTCGTGCTTCGATTTCGCCGAATGCAGGAGGATAGCAGTTTCGCCGTCGCGGCCGCCCGAATCGGGGCGCGTGTCCGCGGGCGCGCCGTGCAGATAACCCGCGTCCCGAGGCCCGCGCGCGGGCGGAGGAACGTCATAATGCGCGCCATGACTGACGGATCGAACGAGGGATGGATGCCCGACGCAGCGCGCGCTCCGGAACTGGTGCTGGACGCCAGCGCCACCACCGCCGCGTCGCTGGAGCTCAACGGCGTGCCCTGCGTGCGCGTGGCCGTGGTCCATGCCGGGAGCGCCAGGCTGCACGGCTGCATCCTGCGCATCACCATCGACGGTCTGGCGGACGCCGCGTACGAGCGCGGTGTCGAGAGCATCGCCGCGCGCCAGTCGCTGGCGATCGACGTGTCCGACTTCATGATCCCGATGTCGGTC
>CAIOCH010000344.1 GCA_903856525.1 uncultured bacterium
GCGAGCGCGTCGAACACGAACGCCTCGAACTTGATCGCGTTCGGCTCGGCCGGCTCGACCGTCTTCGCCTGCGCGTCGCACCAGTAGGGGACCTTCTTCCTCGCGCGGTGGAAGGGCAGCGCGAAGTCGCCGGCCGTGAGCCGGTCGAGGAACTCCACCGAGATCAGGTGGATCGCGATCGAGCCCGCGTTGAAGCGCAGCCTGCCGGAGGCGTCGGTCGCGCCGGTGAGCTCGGCGGGCATGTCGCTGTACTCGACGACGCCCGTCTTGCCGCCGATGTCGCAGAAGACGCCGACCTTCTCGGCCGCGTCGCGCTTGGCGACCATCTTGCTCGACATCTCTCCCGACGAACCCGCCGAGTGCGCGTGCAGCCCGAGGAAGACCGGGTCGGCGATGCGCACCAGCGGGTTGTCGACCTGGAAGTACGAGAGGTGGGCGATGCCGCGGGCCTTCATGTCCTCGAGCGCGCCGCTGTGGTGGAGCGCGCGGATGGCGCCGCCGTGGCCGTCGGGGTTGACCGCGAGCGAGCCCGGGGTCTCGAGCATGAGCTTGCCGTCGAGGGTGATCGACGGCATCGTGCCCTGCGGGAACAGGAAGGTGTCGGCGGGGTTGCGGCCGAACCAGTTGTTGTCGCGGAAGAACGCGCGCGTGTCGGCATCGTTGAGCGGGCTGGTCATGATGTACCAGGGCACCGCGCATCCGAAACGCTTCTCGGCAGCCGCGATCTGCTCTGCGAACACGCGGAAGAGCGGCTTGCCCGTCACGCAGGTCGCGGGGTAGGTGCCCTTCGGCCCGCGCCAGCCGAGGCGCGTGCCCTGGCCGCCCGCGACGGTGAACGCAGCCACCTTGCCCGCGCGCAGGAGTGCCTCGCCGTGGGCGCGCGCGTCGGCGCTGGGTGACCCGATCGCGACATACGGTGCGGGGGCGAGCCTGGAGAGATCGGTCTTCGCGTCGCCGCCGCCGGCGATGAGTTTCGCCATCAGCGCGAGGTCGACCTCGGCGAGCTGCTCGAGGAACGCGGCGCGCTCGCGCGGCGCCAGCGCGTCGAGATGGCGGAGGACATGGCCCTGTCCATGGGCGCGGAAGGCATCGGTGATCCGAGGCTCAATGTCGGCGGAAAGCAACGGAAATCCTCGGCGTCAGGACTGGGTGGGCGGCAGGGGCTTCGACCAGCCCTCGGGACGGTGGCGCACGATCAGGCCCGCGTGCAGGTAGATCACCTGCTCGCAGATGTTGGTGCAGTGGTCGGCGATGCGCTCGATCGACTTGGTGATGGTGAGCAGGCGGAACGCGTACTCGACCGGCAGCGTGCCCGCGGCGACCTGCTCCTGGGCGGTCTTCATGAGCTGGGCCTTGAAGCTGGCCACGGTGTCGTCGAAGAGGAGCACCTGCTGCGCGAGGCTCGGGTTGCCAGCCGCGAGCGCCCGGTTCGAGTCGCGCAGCATGCCGATGACGGAGTTCGCCATCACGCGGAAGACATCGGGGATGCGCGCCGGCAGCGGCACATCGCCGCCCACGGCCTCGGCGATGTCGACGGCGCAGTCGGCGATGCGCTCGAGCTCGTTGTTGACCTTGACGATGGTGAGCACGGAGCGGATCGACTTCTCGTCGGTCATGCCCATGGCCAGCAGGGGGATCGAGGCGCGCTCGATCTCGACATCGACGCGGTCGACCTCCTCGTCGGCGGCGATCACCGCCTTCGCCTTGGCGCGGTCGCCGTCGAAGTAGCACTCGACCGCCTTCAGGGTGATGTCGAGGACGCGGTCGCCCTGGCCGACGATGTCGTTGCGGAGATGCGCGAGGCGGTCATGGAAGGTCTGCACGGCGCGCGAGTATACAACTCGCGCGTATGCTGACGCGCTCGGAGGATTCCGCTGCCGATGCCCGATCTCTGCGTGAACATCGACCATGTCGCCACCGTCCGCCAGGCGCGCCGCACCTACGAGCCCGATCCGGTGCTCGCCGCCGTGGAGGCCGAGGCGGGGGGTGCCGACGGCATCACCGTGCACCTGCGCGAGGACCGGCGCCATATCCAGGACGCCGACCTACCCAGGCTGAAGGAGGTCGTACGCACGCGGCTGAACCTGGAGATGGCCGCGACCGACGAGATGATCGGGATCGCGCTCGGTCTCCGGCCGCAGCTCGCCATGTTCGTCCCCGAGAAGCGGCAGGAAGTGACCACCGAGGGGGGGCTCGACGTGGCGTCGCAGGCGGGGCGCATCGGCGAGGCGGTGCGGCGGCTCAAGGACGGCGGCATCGCGGTGAGCGCGTTCATCGACGCCGACCCGCGGCAGATCGAGGCGGCGGCCGCGGCGGGGTTCGACTACTGCGAGATCCACACGGGACCGTACGCGCATGCGTTCCACGACCACCCGGGCGGGCTGGGGCACCCCGCGGTGGCGGCGGAGCTCGAGAAGGTGCGGGTGGCGGCGCGCGCCATCGCCGGCGCCGGCATGCGCGCCAACGCGGGGCATGCGCTGCACACCACGAACGTGGGTCCGGTCGCCGCCATCGCCGGCCTGCACGAGCTGCACATCGGGCACGCGATCGTGTCGCGGGCGGTGTTCGTGGGTTTGCGCGCGGCGGTGGCGGAGATGAAGGCAGCGATGCGCGGCGCGCGCTAACATCGCCGCCCATGATCCAGTTCAGAGGTTGCTACACCGCGATCGTCACGCCCTTCACGGCCGACGGCATCGCGGTCGACGAGGCGCGGCTGGCCGAGCAGATTGCCTTCCAGGCCGAGGGCGGCGTGCGCGGCATCGTGGCCTGCGGCACCACGGGCGAGTCACCCACGCTCGAGGACGACGAGCATCGCCTGGTCGTCGAGACCGCGGTGGAGATCGGGCACAAGCGCGGGCTACAGGTGATCGCGGGCGCGGGTTCGAACTGCACGCGGCACGCGGTCGAGCTGCAGAAGCTCGCGTTCGATCTCGGTGCCGACGCCGGCCTCCAGGTGTCGCCCTACTACAACAAGCCCTCGCAGGAGGGCCTCTACCGCCACTTCATGACCGTGGCCGACAGCTGCCCGCTGCCGGTGATGCTCTACAACATCCCGGGCCGCTGCGGCGTGGCGATCAACCCCGACACGGTGGCCCGCCTCGCCAAGCACCCGAACATCGTGGCCATCAAGGAGGCCACGGGCTCGATGGATTCGGCGAGTGAGATCCGCCAGCGCTGCGGGATCACGATCCTGTCGGGCGACGATTCGCTCACGCTGCCATTCGCGGCGTGCGGGAGCTCGGGCGTGGTGAGCGTGGTCTCGAACCTCTGGCCGGCGCGCGTGCAGGCGCTGTGCGACGCGTTCCTCGCCAACGACTTCGCGCGGGCGCAGGAGATCCACCGCGAGCTCTTCCCCGTGGCCAAGGGGCTGCTCTCGCTCGATGTGAACCCGGTGCCGCTCAAGGCGGCGATGAAGCTCCTCGGCCGCGATTCGGGCGCGGTGCGGCTGCCGCTCGCCGCGGCGTCCAAGGAGACGGCCGATCGGATCGCGGAGATCCTCGCGCAGTCGAGCCTGACCCGCCTCGAGACGGTCGTGCGGGCGTGAGCGGGGGCGGAACCACCCCTGCACCGTCGAATCCGCACGATGTGCGGGGGATGCCCTACAAGATCGCGGTGCTCTGCTACCTCTACGACGAGGCGGGGCGGTTGCTGCTGCTCCATCGGCGCAAGCCGCCGAACCGCGACATGTACTCGCCCATCGGCGGCAAGCTCGAGGTGACGCTCGGCGAGGGGCCGCACGATTGCGCGCTGCGGGAGATCCGCGAGGAGGCGTCGGTCGCGCTCCGGCCCGACGAGATCCGGCTCATCTCCATCGTGAGCGAAACGGCGTACCAGGGGGAGGATCACTGGCTGATCTTCCTGTTCGAGGCCACGCGGCCGATCCGCGAGGGTGAGATCCCGCACTCGGAGTTCGACGAGGGGCGGCTCGAGTGGCACGCGGTGGAGGATGTGGCAAAGCTGCCTATTCCGCAGACCGACCGCGAGGTCATGTGGCCGAATGTGTGTCGGCACCGCGGGGGGTTCTTCATGGTGCACATCGACTGCTCGAAGGAGCCGATGGAGCCGCGGATGTGCGAGTCGTGGCGAGTCGAACCGGGCCGCTGAGGACGCGCGCTGGGGATGCGAGCCGACGCGATGCCTTGTAGGCGCGCGCGGCACTCGGTGTTCCCCCCCTGATCCCCCGTGATCCCCTGTGTTCAAATCGGTTGGCACTGGTGGTGAAAAAAGTCGCGCGCCTAAATCCCCGATCTGCTCGGGGTTACAGGGAATCGCCGCAAAGTGGTTCCGCGCCGCTTTTCTGCGGTTCTTTCGGGACTATGTTTGCATTGGGTAACTAGGGAGTGGGCGGCGCTGTCGCCCCTTTGGGAGGGTTTTGGGATGGCTCACAATTCGTCGAACAGGACGGCTATCGCCGTCCGCTCTGTCGCCATGCTCGTGGCGACGGCCTCGCTGTCCGCTGCCGCACAGGCATCGGTCACTGCCACGCTCACCGGCTATCCGGCGGGTCTCTTCGAGAACGTCGGATTCTCTTCCGCCCTCTCGTGGGATTCGAGTGCGTCGGTCACGCTCTACTCGATCCGCACCATGCAGCATTCGTTTGCCGAGGCGAGTGGCAACCAGTGGGTCAGCTGGTGCGCCGAGGTGTACCAGGGCGTCTCCCAGGGATCGACGTACGAGTTCAATGTCGTCAACGCCGAGGATGCGCCAGGCGGCATCGTTGCTCCGGGTCCGATGGGCGCGATGAAGGCGACCGTTGTCCGCGATCTGTTCGCGCGCTGGATCAATGCCGGAAACGGCATGGTGCACGGATCAATGGCCGACCGCGATGCGAAGAGTGCCGCGTTCCAGATCGCGCTGTGGGAGATCACCCACGAGAACTTCACTGCGATGACGGCCTCCGGCATGGTGGGGCAGATGTCGCTCGGCACCGGTGCCTTGCGTGCCTCGATCAGCGGGGCGACCGCTGCGTGGTACGCCGAGATCGTGGCTTCGCTCGGTGCCGGTGGCTTCCAGGCCGCCTCCATCGAGGGACTGACGAGCGCGACGGCCCAGGATCAGATCCGGCTGGTCCCGGCTCCGGGCGCGGTTGCGCTTCTGGCCTTCGCCGGCCTCGCGGGTCGCTGCCGCCGCCGTCGCTGACGGCTGGTGCCTCCTTGGTGTCGGGCATGCTTCCTGACCGTCCCGAAGGCGTCGTGGCGCTGCTGTCCTTCATCCGCTACGTGCGGTTGTCGCCAAGGATCCCTCGGGCATCCGTGGCGCGTTCATGGCGCGGGGATCCGCTCCGCGGGTCGTTCCTCTATTCTTGAGGGCGATGTCGGTCGACCTTTCACCCTCGGATCTGCCCCAGTACCCGATCGAGCGCTCTCCTGCGGAGATCGCCCGCTCGTGGACCATCGATCCGCGCATTCCCGCGACGGTGCCGGGGTTCGACGCGCCGTTCTTTCAGGCGGGACTCGCCGGCTACAGCGATGGCGCCATGCGGCTCATCGCGCGACGACATGGCTCGCCGTTCTGCGTGACCGAGGCGCTGCTCGACCGCACGCTCATCAACGGTGGGAAGGGGCGCCGCAAGGAGGACCCCGATCTCCTCGCCACCGAGTGCGGCATGGGCGAGATCGAGGACAACGTCGCGGCAGGGCTCGACGACCATCCGATCGCGGGGCAGGTGATGGGCACCTTTCCCGATGAGATGGCGCGCGCGAGCGAACTGCTCGTGCAGATGAAGTACGACGTGATCGATGTGAACCTGGCCTGTCCAGTCAAGAAGATCAAGAAGTCGAACCGCGGCGGGCACTTCCTGGCGTATCCGGACGACGCGATCGAGATCCTCAAGGCCGTGCGCGCGGTGGTGCCCCCGTCGATCCCGTGCACGGTCAAGCTGCGACGGGCGTTCGACGACACGCCCGAGATGGCGGAGCGCTTCGAGCAGATCTTCGCCGCCTGCTACGAGATCGGCTACGCATGGGCCGTGGTCCACTGCCGGACCGTCCAGCAGAAGTACCTCGGCCCCGGGAAGTGGGAGTTCCTGCGCGATCTCTGCGCGCGCTATCCCGACCGCGTGATCTTCGGTTCGGGCGACATCTGGACGGTTGACGACATCTTTCGCATGCACGCATACACCGGCGTACACGGTGTGAGCGTGGCGCGCGGCTGCATCGGCAATCCGTGGATCTTCTCGCAGGCGCGGGCCATGATGCGCGGCGAGCCCGCGCGCGAGCCGACCTTGGCCGAGCAGCGGCACGCGCTCGAGTCGCACTTCGCGCTCGCCATGCAGCTGCACGGCGAGGCGGCGGGCGGGCGACGCATGCGCAAGTTCGGGATCAAGTTCGCGGCGCACCATCCTCGCGGCGAGGAGGTCAAGCGCGAGTTCATCGACTGCGAGCGTGTCGACGACTGGCAGCGGACCCTGGCCAAGTGGTACGGGGAATAGGGACGGAGGCATCGGTCTGCGCCGCCGCGGTTGGGTCGTCGGTGGTGATGGCGAAGAGCGCCACGCCCGGGCTCGGCGCTGGTGACTCCTCCTCGGTGTAGAGATGTCCGAGCGCCGCGATGTGCGTGCGACCGAGGTCGAGGATCGCGGCCGTTGGTGCGAAGAGCGCGCTCGGATGCGACGCGGCGGTCTCGAGGACGCGGAGTGGTTCGCCCGAGGTCGAGAAGACGAAGGCACGGCCGTTGTCTTCGATGGGCTCACCGGACTCCGCGTTCCATCGGTCGAAGCCCGGTGCACCGACCACCACCCTCTCATGTGACATCACCACCGACTGGCCGAAGCCTGCGCCGTCCTGCGCCGGCCACGCAGCGAGTGCGACCGCCGGCGCATCGGGTGCGTCGAGCTCGAAGATCCATGCGGCGCCGGCACGAGGAGCGGGTTCGGAGGCGGCCGGGTGGCCGCGCGGTTCCCCCACGGCGATGCGCCCGGCTTCGATGGCGAGGGATGTGCCGAACCAGGCGAAGCGGCGTGGTCGCGGCGAGACGAGGGTGCGCACGAAGTCGTAGGCGCCGGAGGCGGTCCTGCGGTAGAGCAGTACTGCGCCTCCACCTCGCAACTCGGGCGACAGGTCGCGTCCCGGCGCGCCGATGGCCAGCCAGTCGCCGGTTCGGGACACGCCCATCGACACCGAGGCGCCGAACCAGTCGCTCATCTGCGGTGAGGCGGCGTGGATCTCCTGCGCGGGCTTCCATCGGGAGTCGTCGGCGTGCCCAGACTGGGTGAAGACCGTCACGCTTCCGGCGTCTGGAATCGCCTTGTAATCATGTCGGTGTGCGCCTACGGCGAAAGCGTCCGCGGATGGATGCCATGCGACCGCACGGCCGAACTCCGCGCCTGGTTCGGGGGTGGCGGCGTGCACCGTCGCACGGCGAATGAAGGCTGGCTGCTCCGGCCGCGACTCGTAGAGATGGACGGCGCCCTCGAAGCCTCCGGATCCGTTCGGATCGAAACTGGCCCCATCGGCACCGACGAGCAGCAGTCGTCGTGCGGCAACCGGATGTGCGGTGAGCGCGAGGCTTGATCCGAAGTGGTCGCCGCCGCCATTTCCAACGAGGACATCGAAGGGCACGGCGTGCGGGTCACCCCGTTCATCGAGTGCGATGGTCAGGACATCGATCCGTCCAGCTTGGTTACCCAGGTCGCCCTCTGTCGGCGAAGCGATGGCCAGCGTGCTTTCGTGCGCTGCCACGCAGGCTCCGAACCGGAGTATCTCGAGGTGCGGTGGCGAGATCACCAGATCCGGGCTGTCGGCGGGTGGCGAGCACGAGTGCACGGTTGTTACGACGCTGCGCGTCGCTGCAGCTCCCGCGGACATCGCGGCTGCGAAGAAGCACGCCAGCACAACCAGAGCTTTCCGAGGATCGCGCGGGCGCATCCGCGCGCCTGCCGACGACGGTCGGGCCCGCTGCAGAGTCTGTTCCCTTTGCATACTGCCTCCTTGTTGAGGGCACGGAGCCTAACGCGGCAGGGAGGCGAAGCGCGATTTCCTGCTTTTCTGCAGGGAGATTTCCGACAGCTGTGATGACTGGGACAGGCAAGCAATCGACTCGGTTTAGCGAATCTGGGACAGGCAAGTCGCGGCCTGTGTCGGCTTGCTACCGACTTGCCTGTCCCGGTTCCGCCCAAGTCCGGACCCTCGTAAGCGAGCAGCTGAACTTGCCTGTCCTCGTTTGCCTTTCGCATTTCGTACACTCGCGTCATGCGCATTGCTGCCCACACTGGCGTCTTCTCGTACATGGATGCGTCACAGGAGCTCGAGGGCTACCTTGCCTGTCCCAGTTCGCCTGCGGAGGGGCTGCGGCCGGTCGTGTTGGTCGCCCATGCGTGGGGTGGGCAGGACGAGTTTGCCCGTTCCAAGGCGCGAATGTTGGCCGATCTCGGATACATCGGATTGGCCATCGATGTCTATGGGAAGGGTCGGCGCGGCACGTCGCCGGAGGAGAACGGCAAGCTGATGACGCCCTGGGTCGAGGACCGCGCGGCGCTTCGCAAGCGGCTTCTCGCCGCCGTGCAGGCAGCACGCGCCGTCGAGGGAGGAGATCCCGATCGGCTCGGCGCGATCGGTTTTTGCTTCGGTGGCTTGTGTGTCCTCGATCTCGCGCGCGCGAATGCGCCGGGGCTCCGCGCGTCCATCGCGTTCCACGCGCTGTTCATGCCGCCCGACCTCGGCGTGCAGCTCCCGATCAAGGCGAAGGTGCTCGCCCTGCACGGATACGACGATCCGATGGCCAAGCCCGACGCCATGGTCGGTTTCGCCAACGAGATGACCGCCGCCCACGCCGACTGGCAGGTCGTCGCCTACGGGGCCACTGGCCACGCGTTCACCAATCCGCACGCGCACGACCATGCCGGCGGCATGTTCTATCGCGAGGTCATCGCAACCCGCGCGTTCAACGCCATGGAGAATCTTCTCGCGGAAGCCCTCTGACGGCTTCCTCCATCGGGGTGCGGGCGCCATACTGCGGTGATGCGGCACTCGCTGTCGATCGCCATCCTCTCGCTCGCGTCGAATGGTGCGATGGCAGCCGACTTCGATCGCGAGGTCCGCCCAGTACTGGCGGCGCGCTGCTACGCCTGCCATGGTCCGGATGCGGAGTCGCGCAAGGCAGGACTTCGACTCGACACCTTCGAGGGCGCGACCGTCGTGCTGCGCTCTGGTCGCGCAGCCGTGGTGCCCGGTCGCCCCGAGGCGAGCACGCTCCTGGCGCGCGTCACATCGCGCGACCCCGATGAGCACATGCCGCCCGAGGGGCACGAGCCGCTGACGCCCGCCGAGGTCGAGTCCATCCGCTCCTGGATCGCGAGTGGCGCGGAGTACACCGCTCCCTGGGCGTTCCGCGCGATGGCGGAGGCGGCGGTCCCGGGCGTCGCAGATTCCTCGTGGCCCCGCGGCGACATCGATCGATTCGTCCTCGCCACCCGGGAGGCTGCGGGACTCGCCGCGCCGGCGCACGACGCGGACGCAGCCTCGCTGCTCCGCCGGGCCTCGTTTGACCTGACCGGACTCCCGCCCGCAGAGACTGATCTCCGGGCATTCATCGCCGACCCGTCCGACGCCGCCTTCGCGGCATTCGTTGACCGTGCGCTGACGAGTCCGGCCTTCGGCGAGCGCTGGGGCAGGCATTGGCTCGACCTCGCGCGATACGCCGAGACCCTCGCGCACGAGTTCGACTACGAGATCCCCGAGGCCTGGCGCTACCGCGACTATGTGATCGACGCATTCAACCGCGATCTGCCCCCGGCGCGTTTCGTGGCCGAGCAGATCGCGGGCGATCGCCTCGATCCGCGTCCCGCGCTCGGGCTCGCGAACGCGGCTCCGCTCGGGACGGCGTTCTGGTTCCTCGGACCGGCGACCCACTCGCCCGTCGATGTGCGCGTCGATGAGGCGGACCGCATCGCCGGATCGATCGATGTCGCAGGCCGTTCACTCCTCGGACTCACGGTTGCCTGTGCGCGCTGCCACGACC
>CAIOCH010000345.1 GCA_903856525.1 uncultured bacterium
CACCGTCGCCCTCGCCGCCGACGGGACCGTGGTCTGCTGGGGTAGCAACGCCAGCGGCCAGTCCGCGGTGCCTTCGGGACTCTCCGGCATCGGCGCCATCGCAGCGGGCACGCTCAACACACTTGCGATGCGCACGGCCGGCACCGTCGTCGGCTGGGGACAGAACGCCTTCGGACAGTCCGCGCCGCCCGCCACCATCACCAACGCCACCCATCTCGCGAGCGGTGCCGTGCACGGCGTGGCGCGCAAGGCCGATGGCTCGATTGCCTGCTGGGGCAACAACACCTACGGACAGTGCACGGTTCCCGCTGGCCTCGGACCGGTGGCCCGCGTCGTCGCCGGCGGCTATGTCACCATCGCGCTGCTCGCCGACGGGACCGCGCGCATGTGGGGCCGCAACGACTACGGCCAGGCCGTGCTGCCCGCGGGCGCGCTCAACGCGGGCTCCTTCGCCGCCGGTACGTACCACGCCGTCGCGGTCAAGACCGTGGGCACGCAGCCCGACTGCGATGGCGACGGCGTCTTCGACACGTGTGAGATCGCCGCGGGCGGAGCCGACTGCAATCTCAACGGCATCCCCGACTCGTGCGAGATCGCGGCGGGCGCGCCCGATGCGAATGGGAATGGAGTTCCGGACTCGTGCGAACCGCAGACCGGCGAGCCGACGCAGTGGCGTGTCGCGGATGGCGGGAATGGGCATTGGTATGTGGTTCGCCGCAACCCCTCGCCGATATGTTGGGACGCCGCGTCCGCGTTGGCCACCGCAATGGGCGGTTACCTGGCAACCATCACTTCTAGCCAAGAACACGGGCGCGTTACCTCCTTGACAGTAGCCCTACAAGGCCCCACGGATGAACTTGGTCCATGGATTGGCGCAACGTGTGCTGGGCGTCCTTGGGGTGAGTGGTATTGGGTCACAGGCGAGCCATTCGCCTACGCCGGTTGGCTACCGTCTGCCCCCAATCCTGGGTGGAATGAGGAGTACGTGCATCTCTGGCGATGGCTCGACGGTCGATGGAACGATGGCTATCGATGTGGAACGGATGCTCCAACAACCGTGCACGGCTACGTCATCGAGTGGTCCGCCGACTGCAACGGCGACGGCATCGTCGACTACGGACAGATCCTGGCCGGTCAGCTTCCGGATACCGATGGCAACGGTGTGCCTGATGGGTGCGACAGCAGCACTCCATCCTGTCCCGGCGCGAACCCCGCCGTTGTGAATGACTGCGCACAAGACGCGATCGAGGTGGTCGCTGACGCGACCCTAAACTTCACCAACATCGGCTGCAACACGGACGGACCGGAGCACTCCGCGACGACCTGCGGCTCAGACAACACCCTATTCCTAAACGATGTTTGGTACCTCGTGCGACCGTCTGCGTCCGGATTGCTTCGGGTCGAAACCTGCAACCAGGTTGCCTTCGACAGCAAGCTCGCCTTGTACGCGATGGGCGCGGACCCCAACGCATTCGACTACGGAAGCCTGACTTCCGCACTGATTGCATGCAACGACGATGGAGACGCCCAGTGCCGGGCCTCGTCGCCGTTCGCATCGGAACTGGAGGCGGTCGTAGTCGCGGGGCAGGCGTATCTCATCCGTGTCGCAGCCTACTCCAACCCCGGCACAGGAAGCGTCACCATCGATCTTCCCGAGCCCTGCGCGCTGCCCGTCGAGAGCGGAAGCGAAGCCGAGGCCTGCGGCACGACGGGCAACAACCTCTGCTCGGGTGGAAATCCCCAGCCAATTGCGCTCGGGACCCGTATCCGCGGCACGACATGGTCGGCCGACGGATCGAGCGACTCCGACTTCTACGCGCTGAACATCACCGCACAAACCGGGACCACGCTTCGCGTGTTCGCCCGCTCGCTCGTGACCTGTCGGGTCTTCAGCGGCGCGCCCGCCGGTGGATGCAGCGGTCTCACGCCGATCGCCGAAACCACAGGAGCGTGCCCAGCGGAAGCGGAGGTGTGCCTGCAACCCGGAACCTACTTCATCGAGGTCGCGAGCGTGATCGCCCAAGGCATCGCATGCGGTGCGGGGGCAGCAAACGACTACGTGCTCGAGATCACGCCATCCTCCACGGCGTGCCCGATCGTCGTGGACCAGACCTGCGCCACTCCTGGCCCCAACGCCTACTCCACGTCCTCCGCGTCTGTCGGCGGCGGCCTCGTCGCCTGCGCGGTGAACGCGGCCTTCCCGAGCTGCTCGAACTCGGGCACGACTGTCAACAGCTATGCGCGGCCCGTGGCGCAAGGAGCGATCGGGGGATCGATCTCCTGCCTCAACTTCGGCGCTTTCTCGATTCGCCGCGCCGTGAATGCCGCGAACACCGCTTGCGCGAACTTCGCCTCGGATCTCCCGCTGCCCGCCACCATCGGCGTGTACGAGGACGTCGACGGCGGCGATCCGCGCAACAAGATCGTGACCACTGGCGACGGCAACGACCTCCGTCTGATCGAGACCCGTGAAGTGCTCATCCCCGGTGGCGCCTACCTCGCCAACCTCGACTTCGATCCGCCGCTCTGCCTCGATGGCGTGGCCGGCAACATCGTGATCGTGATGGACTGCCCCGACCTGTACACGGCTGGTGCGACCCC
>CAIOCH010000346.1 GCA_903856525.1 uncultured bacterium
CGTGCGGTGCCGCGTGCCTCGCACCTCGACCGATTCGCGAGCAGCGAGCGGCGAGCGGCGAGCGGCGAGCGATACGCGATAGTCGTCCCTGTTTTATCGATTCACGCCGCGACCGGCGCATACGAGCATCTCGGCGTGGGGTAAGCAAGTCGACTCCAGATCAGTCGGACACCCACCGGGAGCCTCTGCATGTCGCCTACCGCCGTCTCGCGCATAGCCCGAAGCACTCGCACAAAGGCCCGCAGGCCTTTCGCACGAATCATCCGAAGCAGCCACCGGATGTTGTAGCCCGCCGCACACAGCACCGCATGCATCTTGTCGCCCAACGCACCCTTCAGATGGCAGCGTCCCATCCGGTGGTCGCTCTTCAGATGTCCGATCACCGGTTCGATCGCCTGGCGCCGCTTCAGGGTTTTCACCTCGAGTTCGGTGAGCCGCGTCCTCTTGCCCCGATGCTTGATCTCGATGTTCGGGTTGTCGGCGTCCACGCCGCGGTAACCGAGATCGACCCAGGCGGTGTTCGGCTTGACCCCGGTGTCCTGCATCAGGATCGTCGCCTGCTCGATCTGCTCGACGAGCGTGTGACCGTCGTACGGGTTGCCGTCGAAGGCGCGCGCGCCCACGATCAGGCTGCCGCGCAGCGTCGTGGCGATGCCCACCTTCGATCCGAACTCGTACGGCGTTCTCGCCTTGCCCTTACTCATGCACACCACTTCCGGGGCGTGCCAGCTGTAGAGCTTAGGCGCCTCGGCTTTTCGGTTGGCGGTCTGCGCGAATACCCGATTCGCCTTGCCCAGCACCTCGCGGATCGAGCTCGTCAGCGTCGTCACCCGCGTCTGGATCTGCCGCTGCAGGCGGCCCACGATCGTTCTCTGCCGGCGGATCACCCGGCGCATCCGCTTGAACTGGCGCGCATGCCCGTAGCGCCCCGCCTTGTGACGCAGGTAGCGGCCTTCCTTGGCGTAGGTCTGCTTCAGTGCGATGCCCTCATCGTGCGCAAGCTCGACGAGCTTCTCGCGCACCGTCTCCAGCATCCGGCTGTCGGTCGGGTACGCCACCGCCTTCGGCTGCACCGTCGAATCCACGATCACGTTCGACAGTTGCCCCCGGTCGATCAGCTTCAGGTTCACCGCCGCGTTGATCGTCTGCGCGAGCAGTTCCTCGACACCCGCCTCGCCCAGCAGTTTCCTGAACTTCACCAGCACCGTCGGATCGCACGGGCGGCGATGCTCGTAGTAGTCCATCCCCGAAAAGTACTGCCAGATCGGCGTCTCGCTCCAGCGATCGACCACGCCCTCGTCGCTCTCGTCGAAGGCGTGCTTCAGGTACAGCAGCGAAATCATCAGCCGCATCGGCAGTCGCGGACGCCCCGCCTTCGACACCCCGGCGCCCACGAGTTGCGTGCTCGGCCCGAACAGGTCCATGCCCTCGACGCGCTTGCCCTCGCGCACCCGGCGGGCGAACTGACTGGCCAGCCCCGCCTCGATCTCCTGCCACGGCATACGCGAGCCCAGCACCGCCAGCGGATGGCGCAGATCGATCATCTGGTCGATGCGGCCTCGGAAGAAATCGGCGGTGTCGCTCATCGCAAAACTCCCAGAAAACCGCAGCAAAACAGCAGGAATCTGGGAGAAATGTTATCCGAAAACCGGCCTAAAGTCGTTTCCGATCAATGAGTTATGGAATGATCAGGGACGACGATCGAGCCGGCTTCGCCGGGACGCGACGGCGTGCCGGCGTGGACCGTGCATGACCCGGTGGTGAACCGCTTCTTCCGGATCGGATGGCTCGAGTTCGCGCTGCTGTCGCGCTGGCGTGCCGGCGACGATCCGCAGGCGCTGCTCTCGCAGGTGCGTGCAGAGACCACGCTTGAGGTGGACATGCCGCAGCTCGAGGCGCTCGAGACCTTCCTGCGCGCCCACCAGCTGCTGCGCGCCGAGGGCGCAGAGGGGACCGCGAGGCTGGTGCGGGCGGCGCAGGC
>CAIOCH010000347.1 GCA_903856525.1 uncultured bacterium
GAAGCACGGAACGCACGGCGGCGCGGGCGCGGCACCAGCGCTCGTCGCCCGGGCGGCGATGGGGCAGCGGTTCGCCGAGTCGATGAGCCGCATCGACCAGATCGAGCGTCGGCGGATCGCCGTGGACGGGAGTGTGGAGGCGGGTCTGCTTGGCGAGCTGCTTGCGGCGTCGCTCGCCCGCGCGGAGCGGGCGCTCGATGAGGCGCTCGCGGTGTATCGCGAGCCGGTGGTCATGGAGCAGATCACCACCGAGCAGGCGCTCGACATCGAGCGCCTGCGACGCGAGATCGCCACGATGGCCGCCCGGCACACGCTCTGGGCGGAGGAGCGCTTCGCCCGCCATGCGTTCGAGCGGCTGGCACCCGCTGAGATCCGCGGCGATTTCGGAAAGCACGCCCGCTGACGGCGCGGGTCCGGAGGCAGCGTCCGCAGGCCGCGTGCCAGCGGCCACTCGCTACGCTACCCCCATGTACGGACTCATCAACAAGGCCGTCGAGGGGCTCGTGCGCAGCAGGTTCGGCGATGCGGCCTGGGATCGCATCCGCGCGCGCGCCGGACTTCCCGACGAGCCTTTCGTGGGCATGGAGCAGTATCCGGACAAGACGACCTATGACCTCGTGGGCGCTGCGAGCGCCGAGCTCGGCGCGCCCGCGGAGTCGATCCTCGAGGAGTTCGGCGTGTACTGGGTGACCTACACCGCGGAGGCGGGCTACGGCGAGCTGATGCGTTCCGCCGGGCGGACCTTCCCTGAGTTCCTCCGCAACCTCGACCAGTTGCACACGCGCGTGCGCCTTTCGTTTCCGCACCTCGCGCCGCCGAGCTTCTCGGTGAGCGAGGAGACGGAGTCGACGCTCGTGCTCTCGTACTACTCCGTGCGTCCGGGCCTTGCGCCGCTGGTGGTCGGTCTCCTGCGCGGTCTGGGCGACCGCTTCGCCCTCGATGTGGCGGCACGGAGCGAACGCGTCGAGGGCGAGCGTCCGCACGACCGGTTCCATGTGTCGTGGAGCGCGCGCTCGTGACCGCCGACGGCTCCGATCTCTCCGGCATGCCCGATGTGCAGCTCGTGCGCGAGCTGTTTCCGTTCTGCTTCACCGTGGACCACGACATGCGCCTCGCGATGGTGGGCACGCGGTGGGCCACGTTCGATCCGGCGGTGCGCACGGGCGCCGATTTCCACGGGGTCTTCGGGATCGAGCGTCCGACGGGTGTGCGTGATGAAACCGAGATCACGGCGCGGGCGGGCGATGTGTTCCTGTTGGCGCTGCGCGGCCGCGAGGGTTTCCATCTGCGTGGGCAGTTCGTGCCGCGCTCGGAGTGCTCCTGCGGCGGCTGCCTCCTCTTCGTCGGCGGACCGTGGATCACGCGGGTTGCGGAGATGCAGCGGTTCGGCCTCGGATTGTCGGACTTCCCGCCGCACGATCCGCGCGGCGACTTCCTGGTGGTGCTCCAGACGCAGGAGTCGACGCTCGTCGACATGAAGGAACTCGCCAACCGTCTCCGGGCCACAGGCGCGGCGCTCGAGTCGCGCACACGTGAGATGGAGCGCGAGATGAAACTGCGCGCCGAGCTCGAGGCGCAGATGCGGCAGAGCCAGAAGATGGAGGCGATCGGCCGCCTCGCCGGCGGCGTCGCGCATGACTTCAACAACATCCTCATGGCGGTGCAGGGCTATGTGGCGCTCACGCTCTCCCGCGTGGCGCCGAGCGATCCCGTGCGCGCGTGGGTCGAGGAGATCCGCAAGGCGGGCGACCGCGCCGCGAACCTCACGCGGCAGCTGCTCGCGTTCAGCCGGCAGCAGGTGCTGCGGCCGCAGGCGCTCGACCTCGGGCGCGAGCTCGGGGAGTTCCGCCGGCTCCTCGCGCCACTGCTGGGCGAGCGGATCCGACTGGTGGTCGAGACGGAACCCGGCCTCGGCTTCGTGTGGGCCGACGTCTCGGCGATCAACCAGATCGTGATGAACCTCGCGCTCAACGCCCGCGACGCGATGCCCGACGGTGGCGATCTCGAGATCCGATGCCGGCTCCTGCACGACACCCCGGGCGGCACGCTGCGCGATGCGGGGTTCGTCGAGCTCTCGGTGCGTGACACCGGCATCGGCATGGACGAAGCGACCTTGGCGCGCGCGTTCGAGCCGTTCTTCACCACCAAGGAGCCAGGCAAGGGCAGCGGGCTGGGGCTGGCCCAGGTGTACGGTCTCGTCGAGCAGTGCGGCGGCACCGTCGAGGTCGAGTCGCAGCCGGGAAGGGGAGCGTACTTCCGCGTGCTCCTGCCGCGCATCGAGGCCGCGGAGGTCGCTGCGCCGGCGGCGCCGCTGTCGGCGCAGGGAGGACGCGGCGAGCGCCTGCTGCTCGTCGAGGACGAGCCGATGGTGCGCAAGCTCCTCGAGCAGCTGCTGTCGCGGGTGGGCTTCCAGGTGTCGTCCGCCAGCACGCCGGCCGAGGCGATGCTGCTGCTCGACCGTGATCGGCCCTTCGAGGCGATCGTGAGCGATGTGGTGATGGCAGGCATGTCCGGTCCCGAGTTCGCGGCGCGCGTGGAGGTCGAGTGCGGGCCCGTGCCCACGATCTTCATGTCGGGCCACACCGAGGACGAGGCCATCCGCTCGGGTGCGTTCAAGCCGCACCAGAGGTTCATGCAGAAGCCGTTCGCGCCGTCGGAACTGCTCGTGCGCCTGCGCGAGCTGCTCGACGAGCGTGGACGCAGCGGCGCCCGCATCTGAAGGGTGCGTGCGATTTCGGGCGGAATCTTTCGGACGGAAAGCGCAGCAGCGATTCCGGCCACGGCACGGCCCCGTGCTAGGTTCGCCGTCCGAAAGGAGGCATCGATGCACAAGGGAATCGACGGTGGCGGCACGCGCGGCGTGGCGGCAGTGGCCGCCTGCACGCTGCTTGTGGTGGCAACGGGGGTTGGTGGGGTGCACCGCTCGGCGGAAGCGGGGGCTGGGACGCAGGCACTTGCGGAGCTTCTCGCGGGTCAGGCAGTCGAGGCGATCAGGCTATCCGCGTGGCACGAAGGTGAGGTGATCTCGCCGGTGGTGTCACCGGCCATCGAGGTGTCGGACTCGGATGCGCTGGAGGTGCTCTGCGCACCGCCTGCGGCACGCGGCGCGGCGGTGTGGCAGGCGATGCGGCTCGGGCGGGCTGCTCCCGAGGGCCCGCGGCACACGCCCGTGATCGATGCATCGGATGCCGATCTCGATCGGGCCTGCGCGCTGCTCGTGTGCGAGGCGGTGGTGCCGCGGCTTCGGACGCTCGGCTCGGTTCCGGCGGAACTGGTGGCGCGCATGGCGCTGGCGGTCCCTGCGCCGCCCACGCATCCCCGCGCCGACCCTGCGGTGGTCCGCCGGGTGGAGCGACTGGCGCGCAGCGGACGTCTCTCGCGCGGTGCGCGGGATGATGCGATGGCGCTGCGGGATGAACTCGACCGCCTCGCAGCCCGTGCGGAGATGTGGCACGTGCGCTACGGGGCGGTCATGGGGGCGATCGCCGATGCGGCGGACTCCACCGAGGGACGCGCCATCGTTGCGGCGGTGGTGGAGGAGCGGGTCGCTCGCACGGGATGGATGGAGCGTCAGGTGCAGTCTGCGGGTGGCGGTCGCTCGAGGCGCGCTCCCGACACCGTCCATGGGCTGGTGCAGCGGGCAATGCTCGAGCGGCCGCCCTGCGAGGCCCTGGCCAAGGTGCTGCTCGAGCTCGAGCCGCAGCGCGCCGAGCGCATCGCATCGCTCCTCGTGGATCCGCAGGGTGCGGTCGTCATCGGGCGCGATGCATCGGAACTGCCGCTGGCGACGCTCGATCGCTGGCGCACGGCGTGTGGACTCAGGCGAGGCTCCCGCGGGTGGGAGGGGCTTCCCGCGGTACCCAGGACAAGGCCGCCCCGCATTCGCAACGCGCCGTTCGGCATCAGTCCGCCCGAGCGCGGTGCGATGGGCTACGCTCCATCCCATGACGGACATGGCGTCGCGGTATGCGCGGCAGATGCAACTGCCGCAGGTAGGTTCGGAGGGGCAGCGGCGGCTTGGCGCCGCGCGCGTGCTCGTCGCGGGCTGCGGCGCACTGGGAACCGTGGTGAGCGAGTCGCTCGTGCGCGCGGGAGTTGGTGTGGTCACCATCGTCGACCGCGATCTCGTCGAGTGGTCGAACCTGCAGCGGCAGACGATGTTCACGGAGCAGGACGCACGGCGGGGCGTTCCCAAGGCCGAGGCGGCCAAGGCGCGCCTGGCGCAGCTCAACTCCGGCACGGTGGTGCGTGCCTTCGTCGACGACCTGCGTGCATCGAACGCATTGCGGTACGCACAGGATGCGGACCTCATCGTCGACTGCCTCGACAACTTCGAGACGCGCGCCCTGCTCAACGACTGTGCCGTGCTCCGCCGCGTACCGCTCATCTATGGGGGAGCCGTTGGGCTCGAGGGCATGGCGGCTGCGATCCTCCCCCATGGTGGTGAGGTGCGGGCGGCGTGCGGCGGGGCCGTGGCGTGGAGCGACGAACGCTCCACGCCGTGCCTGCGCTGCCTGATGCCCGTGCTTCCTGCGCCGGGCGAAGTCGCGACCTGCGAGACGGTGGGTGTGCTCGGCCCCGTCGCCGGAATGGTCGGCGCCATCGAGGCGGGGCTCGCCATCCGTCTGCTGGCGGAGGGTGCGCACCGTGTGCCATCCATGCTCGTCCGATTCGACTTCGGAGCGATGCGCTTTGCGTCGTCGTCCCTGCACGGTGCCCGCGATCCGGATTGCGCCTGCTGCGGTCGCCGGCGGTTCGAGGAGCTCTCCCGCGACGACGATGCGCGGGAGGTGCGCGTTCTCTGCGGCAGGAACGCCGTGGAGATCCGCCTCGCGGGCATCTCGCCGTCGGAGGTCGCGGCGGCTGCGGACGCCGATCGAGTCGCCGAGCGCGTCGCCGAGCGGCTGCGGTCGATTGGATCGGTCGAGTGCCAAAGGCACGGCGACACGAGGTTGATCGACCTCGTTCCGCCCGACGCGGCACCGGTGCAGTCATCTTCGTCGTCGCTGGGCATGCATCGGCTGCGCGTGCTGATCGGACCCGCCGGCGCATTCGCCGTCGTGGAGGGCACGACCGATACCGAGCGCGCGCGTTCGCTCGTCGCGCGCTGGCTCGGCGTCTGACCTTCGGCGCAGGGGAGCAGCCACGGCGTCGAGTGCCACGTCAGGTGCTGATCATGGCGCTCAATCCTCCGCGATCCGCTTGGAAGACGGAGGACGAAAGCTACACTTGGAACAGGGTGCCCGTCGCCGCGGAGGTTCGCGGACGGCCGTGCCCTCCGGAGGGAGTCGACGATCATGGCACTCACATTCGCGGATCTCGTTGGGCGTATCGCGGAGATCGGCTGTGATTTCCGCGCCTCGCGCGAGCACAGCGAGGTCGTCGTCGCGGTGCCGACCACCCACTATGTCGATCCGCACGATGGCGAGAAGAGCCTGCTGCTGCACGTGATGCTGCAGGAGGATGGCAAGATGCTTCGCATCTGCGTGCCCGAGGTGTATGCGGTCGCGGAGTTCGCCCACCGCGGACCGATGGCCGAGGCGATGCTCGCGGCCAACTGGCGCGTGCGCGTGGCGAGCTACGTGCTCGACGAGTCCGACGGCGAGGTGCGCGTGGTGTGCGACCTGCCGCTCGAGGACGGCACCGTGACCAGCGCCCAGTTGTCCCGCATGCTCACCCTCGTCGCATGGACGGTTGATCAGTTCGATCCGGTCATCCGACTCGCAGGTACCGACGGCAAGGTGGACTTCGTGGAGCTCGATGCCCGCATCCTCCAGAAGTCTCCCGAGCCTCGCCGCCGCAAGAGCCGCTCCAAGCGCGAACGGCGCGAACTCGCCGACCTCATCAAGGCGGCGGGCGGCGTCGAGGGTCTTCGCAAGTTGCTCGAGGAACACGGGCTCTGAACGCGCGGATCGACCGCCGGCTCGGCGTGGCCGCTGCGCGCTCGGCGTGGCCGCTTCGCGCTCGGCGTGGCCGCTTCGCGCTCGGCGTGGCCGCTGCGCGCCCCGCCTCCGGTCAGCGGCCGCTGAGGAGCTCAAGCCGCGTCCGAGCGTCATCGTGCAGCTTGGTGCGCTCGTCCTTGAAGCCCTTGGCTAGGAACACGCGACCGTCGTACGCATCGCGGTCCCAC
>CAIOCH010000348.1 GCA_903856525.1 uncultured bacterium
CTTGCCGGCGGCCTTGAGGGCCTTCACGGTCTGGTTGCCCTTGCGGAGCACGTTGCCGTTGTAGGCGCCGCACAGACCGCGGTCGGAGGTGATCACGAGCACCAGCTCGCGCCCGACGGGCGCCGCGGGCGCCTTCATGAGCGGATGCGAGAAGTCGTCGCCGGCGGCGGCCGCGACCTCACCCACCAGGCCGCGGATGCGGTCGGTGTAGGGCCGCGTGGCCTTCGCACGGGCGAGCGCCGCGGTGAACTTCGCGGTCGCGATCATCTGCATGGTCTTGGTGATGCGCTGGATGGTGCGCACCGCGACCATGCGCTTCTTGAGTTCACGGATCTGTGCCATAGGGGCGCAGATGATAGCAAACTCGCCACCCAGTCGGGGGCGCAACGGGCGGGCGCTCAGGCGCCGTCCAGCACCAGGCCGTCGTACCCAAACTCCATCCCATCAGGGAGTTGCGCTCCGTCACGCGCATGGAGGATGTCGTGGGTCATGTGCACAAACACGGTCCGCCGAGCGTCCGCTTCCCGCGCGATGCCCGTGGCCTGCGCGACCGTGAGGTGCGTGGGATGGGCGCGGAATCGCAGGCAGTCGAGGACCAGCGTCTCGAGGCCGCGCAGAAGCGGCCACGCCGCAGGCGGCATCGCGGAGAGATCGGTGCAGTAGGCGAGCGGCAGCGGCCCTGGCTGCACCTTGGCGATGCGTCCCGTCTCGTCGAGCGCCTCGATACGGAAGGCGAGCACCGGAAGCCGGCCGTGGAGCACCTCGAACGGCGAGAAGCGCATGCCGTGCACATCGATCGGCTCGCCGGCGCGGATGGTGCGCACGAACAGGTCGGCCACGAAGGAGTCGTTCACATTCTCGTGACGGCGGAAGATGTGGCGGTACACGCGCTCGAGGAAGTCGCGCGTGCGCTCGTCGCAGTAGACGCCGATGGGCGTCTTCATGAGCGCGTTGTAGCGGCGCACATCGTCCAGCCCGAAGGTGTGGTCGACATGGTCGTGCGTGAACAGGATGGCATCGGCGCGGCGCAGCCGGTGGCGGATGCTGTGCTCTCGGTGGTCGGGACCGCAATCGAGGAGCACCACGCGCTCCTGCCCGCCCTCGTCTCGGAAGAGGAGCGCCGCGCCCGAGCGCGTGCGGCGGTCGCGCGGATCGTCGGAACTGCAGACGGCGCACTCGCAGCCGATCACTGGCACGCCCGCGGATGTGCCCGTTCCAAGCAGGAGCAGGCGGACATCGGAGACAAGCGCATCGCTCATGCCTGCGCCCCCTGCGAGAGCTCGGCGACCATCGCGCGGGCAACCGCGGCTGGGTCCCCGGCGCCGCAGATGGCGCTCGACACCGCCACGCCCCGGCAGCCCGCGCGCACGAGCGCCGTCACCCGGCCCGGCGCGATGCCGCCGATCGCGAGGTGGGGAATCTGCGGGAACTCCGCCACGAATTCGCGGAGATACGCCTCGCCCGACGGCGCGAGCCCCGGCTTGAGGCCCGACGCGTACATCGCACCCACGCCGCAGTGGTCGGCGCCGGCATCGACCGCCGCGCGCGCCTCGGCGAGGGAGTGCGTGCTCGCGCCGATGCGCAGCCCGCTGCCCGCGATGCGCCGCGCCGCGCGCACCGGAAGGTCGTCGGTGCCGAGATGGACGCCGTCGGCGCCCGCGGCGAGCGCGACATCGAGACGGTCGTTGACGATCACCGCCACGCCGCGCGGCGCGCAGATGGCGCGCACGGCCCGCGCATGCGCCACGAACTCGCGCGCGCACATATCCTTCTCGCGCACCTGGACCGCATCGGCACCACCTTCGATGGCGCGTGACACGACCTCTTCCCACGGAAGCCTGCACAGTGCGCGCGTGACGAGGACGCACAGCCGCCATTGCCGCGGCTGCCCGAGCGACGCGCGCAGCACGGCCCGCGCATCGAGCGCATACGCGCGGTAGCGGAGCGCCTCGACGGCGCGCGCCACCTGCGGATCGACCGCCTTCGCGGCCTCCTCGACCACGCGCAAGGCCTCGGTCAGGCGCTTTCCCGCGGCGATCGCGATCGAGGACGAGTCCCCGCGCGCGTATTCGTGCGCTCCCGCGAGCTCCGTACCCACATCGGCGGCGATGTCGCGCGCGCACGCGAGCTTGTCGGCGGGAATCGCCGCCACCGCCGCCTGCAGCGCATGCCGCAGCGACTTCGCCTCTTCGGCGATCGCGCGATCGTTCCACGCGAACCGCGCCACATCCTCGAGCGTGCGGATCGCCTCCCGCGCTCGGTTCAGGTTGGCGTCGATCATGCGCAGGGCGGCCAGGTCCATCGCGCACAGCGTAGCGCGGGACGGCTATCCTCCCCTCCCCCGAGGGCCACCATGCACCAGCCTGACAGCCACACCGACAGCACCCGCCGCGATTTCCTCGGCACCGTTGCGATCGGCGCAATTGGCGCCGCAGCCACGACCGCGCTCGGAAACTCGCCCATCACCAACCGCATGCTCACGCAGGAGTCCAAGAAGACCATGGCACACACGCTCCCCGACCTACCCTACGCCGAGAACGCCCTCGAGCCCGTCATCGACGCGATGACGATGAACATCCACCGCACCAAGCACCACAACGCCTATGTGACCAACCTCAACAAGGCGCTCGAGGGTCACCCCGA
>CAIOCH010000349.1 GCA_903856525.1 uncultured bacterium
CGCGCAGTGCGAGGGGTCGTCGACCGTCTCCTCAAGGTCCTCGTCGCGGTACTCGCCTCGGCTCAGCCCTACGACCGCGCCAAGCGGCCTGTGCAAAGCCTCGCGATCGCGGCTTGACGAACGGTAGGGAGTCCGTGCCCGTGCCCGAATTCTGTACAATGTATCCGTCCGCCCAAGCGTCCGCTTCCGTCGTCGCTGGTTCCGTGTCAGCCGCGGACGTCGGGGGACGCCTGACGCGAGGCGCGCCACGCCGCGGGGACGAGAGGCGCGAAGTCGGCCTCAACGAACGAGCCTCGCGCGAGGCGGGGGAGCACATCTGCGAGGTACGCCATCGGGTCGACGTCGAGGAGGCGGCAGGTACCCAATACCGAGTACGCGATGGCAGCGCGCTCACCAGCAGAGTGTGAGCCGGCGAAGAGGAAGTTGCGGCGTCCGATTGCGGGACGGCGGTGAAGTCTCTCGACGATCCCATTATCGATCGGCAGGCGTCCGTCCTCTAGGAACCGCATGAGCGCGACATGGTGATTGATCAGGTACTGGATCGCTTTTCCAAGCGATGAGCTGGGTGGCTCTGTGGGCTGGTAGGTACGGCACCATCTCAACAGCTCTTCGTACACAGGTCTCGAGCGCTCGTGCCGCTGAGCGAGCCGCTCTTCCGCGGTGCTCTCGCCGAGTGCACTCTCGATATCGTAGAGCGCACGGAATGCAGCGATTGGGACTGCAGCACGGACGTCGTTCCCATCCAGTGCCTTCGCGAAGTAGCGGCGCGCGTGCATGTTGCAGCCAACCTCGACGATGCCTTCGCGCAGGAAGCTCGCGTCGAAGAGATTCGACGCGTCGGCGACCACCGGACCACAACGCAGGCTGAGGACGGACGCCGGCCCGACCTCTCCGTCGCGTTGTCCAGTTCTTTTGCCTGTGGAGGTGTAGAGATACACCGCGCAGTCCGAGTCGCCGACATAGCCCCATAGCGATCCCGTGACGATTCCCTTCGGGCTCTCTCGATCCAACACCGGCAGGCTGGTCCCGTCGATGTGCATGACCGTCGCTTGAAGGACGTCGGCGAGCAGCCGGCGCCAGATCGGGCGAAGCAGGTCTGTCGCCCAGGTGATTTGGTCCGACATGGACGAGCTCGGCATGCTCAGCCCCAAGCGCTCGAGTTCCTCGCCCTGTCGATAGAGAGGAACGCCGTCGGAGTACTTGCCAATCACGAGCTTCGCAACCAATGCCGAGCCATAGGCCCCGCCGCTAACGACCTTGTCGCCCATGGGCGCTCGTTCGACGGAAGCGTCACAGGCGCGGCAGGCGACGATCTCGCGGATGTCTCTTCGCACGAACACCTCTGCCGGCCTAAAGTCGATGACCTCGGTTGTCTCGTGCAGGATGCAGGCGCGCTCCTCACCGCAGGTCGGACAACGACGTTCGGTGGCCGGCAACGGTAGTGGATTGTCGACCCGGCGAAGATGGGCCGGCGCTGACTTCTTCGGCCGCGGCTGCTTCGGCCGAGGCGTCGCTTCGGGTCTTCCGCCGCTGGACTCCGCTGCTTCCTCCAACGCCCTATTCGCCTCCGTGAGCACCGTCTCGGACGCTTCACGCAGCTTGTCGAGGAAGAGGTCGAGCTGCTCTCGCGGCACGCGTTCGTTCTTGCCGCCGCTCGAACGCATCCTGGCGAGCAGTCGCTCCAACTCCTCATTGCGCGAGACGAGCTTCGTGACCATCTCCAGCACGGCGGGCGCCGACGCATGGTCGCCCAGCAGATCGCGCAGAACGTTGACGACAGAGCCGCGCTGCTCCTTCGGGGTCCTTTTCTCGGTCGCGCGGCTCTTCACGTCACGCACACAAAATCACGAGCGCGATCCTTGTCAAGATCGCGCGCGAGACTTTCGACATCGAGAGCGATCAGGGCGGAGCAGCTGCGAGTCCGGGCGCCCAACGGGTCGCGGCGCGCGACCGCGAAGCCACGAGCCCCTCCAGAAGCATCGCAAGCTCATGCGCATCGAGCTCGATGTGGGTGACGCCCGATTCCAGCTTCTTCGGTAGGGAGAACCGCCCTCGCTCGAGTCGCTTGTGCACGATCGTGAAGCCGCCGCGAGTCCAGACCAAGAGCTTCACTTGCGTGCCACGACGATTCAGAAACAGAAAGACGTGCCCCGAGATCGGGTCGGCGAGGAGAACGCTCCTGACCTCGTTCGAGAGCCCTTCGAACGACTTGCGGAGGTTCATAGGCTCCGTCGCCGCGTAGACCTTTACCGAGCGCGGCAGGAGGATCATCTGGACGCGCCATTTGCGACCGCGACGACCCAAGCCGCGCTGACGTCGTCGATCTGGTGTACCTCGAAGCAGCAGCGGCCGATGGTGACGACCAACGCAGGACCCAATGTCGTGGCGGTCGCCACTACGGGAACGAGCGCCGGCATCGAACTCTTCTTCGAGGCCTCGAACCGGCGCCGCCACCAAAATAGTCGCTGATGGTCGATGCCGTTGGCGCGCGCGTAGTCCCTCCCGCTCAGGCCGCTCGCTGCCCATTCCGCAATCGCTGCTTGAGCTCTCGCTTCCGTCCACTGCTTCGTGCCCGCCTGCCGAATCGCCATTGATGCCTCCGTCACGACGCACATCACGCCGCGTCGCTGACGGTCTCACCCGGCTGGATCACGGACTCAGGGAACGGTTGGGCGGACGGATACGCCCGTGCTGCGGGAGTTCAACGGCGAGAACGCCGTGCAGTCGTGTTCGACCTGAACGACCGCGTGCGAGAGCCCCGGCCGCGCTTATGAAACCAGTCCCCCGAGGCAGAGGCTCGTGGAGGAGCCTAGCTATGCTCCGCGCCGAGGCTGGGAGTCGAAAAGGACCTTAGCTAAGCTCCCTGCCGAGGTCGCGAGTAAAAAAGGAGCTTAGCTAAGGTCCAAATTGAGACCGCGAGTAAATAGCGACCTTAGCTAAGGTCCAAATTGAGACCGCGAGTAAAAAGCGACCTTAGCTAAGGTCCAAATTGAGACCGCGAGTAAAAAAGGAGCTTCGCTAAGCTC
>CAIOCH010000350.1 GCA_903856525.1 uncultured bacterium
CAGGAGGCCGTACCCCACGGCCGCGAGGGCTGCATCGGTCACTCCGTGCTCCGACCACGCGTGCTTGGAAAACACGGCGACCGCAACGACCACAACCACCGAGGCTCGCGAGGCAACCAGGCGTACGTTCATGATGGATAGGTTATCGCCATTTGACGCGGGCGCACATCAATCTCGGGACTTCTGCCCGAGTTCGACCACCACGCTCGCCGGGAACGCCGCCGACGGGTCGCCCCGGGCGGCCAACGACTCGGCGAGGGCGCCAATCGTCCGCGGCACGCGCCCCTCGAACAGCACGCGCTCACCCTGCAGCACGCGCACCGGCTTGTCGAGGTCCACGAGCTCGTCGTCGAGCCAGATCACCAGCTTCGCGACATCGGTCGACTCCTCGATGCGGATCTCCTGACCCGACCGCGTGGCGACCACGCGCTGCCCGCCCTTGGGCTCGGGGTTCCCCAGCCAGTAGAAGCGCGTGCTGGTGACGTCGTCCTGCAGCCAGACGATGCGCGTAGGCCGCAGGTTCCGGGTCTGCTTGGCCATCCACGGCACCGCCACCGCGTCCTTGCGCTCCATCCAGTGCCCGTTCTCCTCGAAGATCGTGACCTCATGCGGATAGCCGCCCGCATCTTTGGCTGCGAGATCCGCCAGGGTGGTCTTCCACTGCCGCGCGATCTCGTTGCGGTTGAACGCGCCGTCCTTCCCGCCCATGTAGAGGGCGAACGGCAGGTTGCGCAGTCCGTCCGGCCGCGTTTCGTTGGGATGTCCCGCCATCATCGCCGCCGCGGCGAACGAGTCGGCCATGCGGGGCGCCAGCTGGTACACGCCGTCGCCACCCGCGCTGTAGCCCATCAGGTACACGCGGTTCGGATCGACCCCCTCGAACACGATCATGTCGGTGATGAGCTTGCGGAACAGCGCATCGATGTGGCCCTGGTGCCACAGGTTCCAGGTGTCGGTCGGCGCGCGCGGCGCCACGTACACACCCTCCTCGGGCTTGTAGAGCTTCTTCTGGTTCTCCCACTGCCCGTCGTTCACCTGCTTGGGGGCGCCGCCGCCGCCGTGCATCGAGATCCATAGGCTGCGCCCGCTCTTCGGCTTGTCGCCGTACACCGCGTACCAGAACGGCATCTTTGCACCGTCGGCCTCGAGCACCTTCGACTCGAATTCCGCCTTCGCCGCCGCGCGGACCTCGTCCTCGAACCGGCTGCGCAGCGCCCGCATCACGCGCTCCGCCTCGTCCTCGCTCAGCGAGACACCGGCGAATGGCTGCGCTGCGACCTCGGCCACGGTGCCCTTCTTCAGGAACGCCTGCAGCTCCCTGATCGCCGCAGCGCCCTCGGATTCGCCCGACACCGGCGCAGCGATGAGCTCCGCCGGCATCATCTCGGCCATGAGCGCCAGGGACTCGTCCGACGCCTCGCCCGCCACCGCGCCCGGCGACGATCTCGGCGCCGAGTCCACCGCGGATCCGCTCTCCGGGCGCGTCACGATCGCCTGCACCACCTCGCCGTCGCGGGAGACGAACCGCACCTCCTGCGCCATCACGCCGTCCACGGCGAACGACTGCATCGCGTCCTTCGGCACCACCAGTTCGAGATGGTCATTGAGGTCGAACCGCTCGTCCTTGGAGCGCCCAGCCGCGAGCACGCGCGCGCCACCTTCGTCGCGCACCTCCACCGCACAGGCCACCCGCAGTCCCGTGCGCGGATCACGCACGCACACGCGCAGCAGGCGCGACCCTTCGGGCACCGCCGACGCCTTGCCCGCGTAGCGGTCGGTCACATCCACCGCGCGCGCCCTCGGCCGCGACGGGTCGAACACCATGGGGAACTCGACGCCCGAGTCGCGCCAGGTCACGGCGTAGATCGCGTGTTCGGGCTTGTCGCGGTTCTGCCCGCTGGCGCGGCCGCTGAACCAGCCTTCATCGAGCCGGTCGCCCGAAGGCTCCGCCGCACCCGTGTAGCGCCAGCGCGCGCCGTCCCAGACCTCGACCCACGAGTGGTTGCCCGAACCATCGGTCCAGAGCGGCACGCCCACGAACCGCGCCGGCACGCCCACCGCGCGGCACGCGTCGACGAGCAGGATCGAGAGCCCCGTGCACGACGCGAGCCCCGACTCCATCGACTCGCTCGGCGCCTGGTCGGCGCGCCGCCGCTTGGTCGAGTACTGCACCTTCACCGCCGGAAACAGCCGCTGGTTGAGCAGCACCGCCGCCTCGGCGGGCCCCTTCGCGCCCTCGATCATGGGCAGGCACTTCGCGCGCAGGACGGGCAGCCACAGTTCGCGCTTCTCGCTCACGCTCGCGTACGGCAGGATGGCGTCGCGGAAGGTCTCCTCATCCACCATCGCGGTCCATGGCGCCGACTTCCACGCATCGTGGGCGCCACGCACATGCTGCGTGAGGAACGCAGCGTCGAGCGACTGCAGGTCCTGCGCCGGCATGTGCGCGATGAGCCACTCCATCGACGCCCGCTGCTCGGCGGGCACCGCATCGAGCGCCTTCTCGAGTTCGGCGCGGTTTTCCCCCGCGATCTCGAAGGCCTTCGACAGCCCCGCGCCCGGCGCGATCGCCGGCATCGCGTCCGTCGGAGCGGCGGACGACGCATCAGCGGGAGTCAGGGCGGACAGCAGCGCGACGACGACGAGCGAGGAAAGACGCATCGCCGCAGTGTACGCGAGCAATCGCCCGTTTCACGCCACCGGCCGGAAGTCCCGAAACATGAAGAACACGGCTGCCACGAGGCAGATCCCCGCGTACAGGAAGTTGAGCGTGAGCTTCTCGCCCATGTAGAACACCGCGAACGCCGCGAACACGATCATGGTGATCACCTCCTGCATGACCTTGAGCTGCGCCAGCGAGATGCCCGCCTGCTGGAAGCCGATGCGGTTGGCGGGCACCTGGAGGCAGTACTCGAAGAACGCCACCGCCCAGCTGGCCAGGATGGCGATCCACAGCGGCTTGGCCTTGAAGTCCTTGAGGTGGCCGTACCACGCGTAGGTCATGAAGATGTTCGACACGACGAGAAGCAGCGGGGCGAGCAGGAGCGCAAGTCGCGGGGTCATGCGCGCAGCGTACGTGCTTCACGCTCCGCCGCGCACGCGCGCGGGTGATGCCGGCATGCGCAGCGCGATCACGATCCCGAGCGAGGCGACGAGCGCGCCTGCGAGGATCGCCACGCCGATCGCCGACGAGAGCGGCAGCCCATAGGCGGTGGCGGCGCCGCTCACCGCCGCCGCGCCGGCGACACCAAGCGCGCCGCCCACCTGGCGGAAGGTCTGCACCAGGCCCGACACCTGGCCACGCGACGCGTCGTCGACGCTCGACAGCGTGTCGGTGTTGGCGGGCGACATGATGAACGCGACGCCCACGCCGAGGAGCGCCATGCCCGCTGCGATCACGGGATATCGCTCCGCGATCGACCCGACGCCCCACACGGCGAGTCCGACCGTGGCTGCGACCGTCCCGAATCGGGCGAGAGGCCGCACGCCACGGCGGTCGTACATCCGTCCGGCGACCGACGCAAGGAAGATCACCGGCACGAGCAGCGGCATGAGGCTGGCGCCCGCCTTCTCGGGGCCGAAGCCCAGCACTTCCGTGGCGTAGATCGAACCCTGCACGATGAGCGACGCCATCGCGTACTGGAGCAGGAACACGAGGAGCACATTCGCCCGCAGCCTGCGGTCGGCGAAGAGCGCCAGGTGGATGAGTGGCCGCGCCACCGTGAACTGGCGGTAGGCGAAGAGCGCCGTGAGCATGACGCCCGCGCCCAGCATGGCGAGATACGCCGGCTCTGCGATCGCCAGTCGCCCACCCGCATCGGACTTGGCGCCCTCCTGCAGCGCGAACACGGCCAGAGGGAGCCCCGTCGCCACCAGCAGCGCCGACACGAAGTCGAACGAGCGGTCCGCGGCGCGGCGGTTCACCGCGCGTGCCGAGAGCGCAAGCGCGACCGCCGCGATCGCGATGGGCAGGTTCACGTAGAACACCCATCGCCACCCCGCGCGTTCGGTGAGGATGCCGCCGAGCACGGGTCCCAGGGCGAAGAAGCTCATGGGGATGCCGATGTAGATCCCCATCGCCTTGCCGCGTTCGCCCGGGGCGAAGTGTTCGATCACCAGTGCGGCCGATGCAGGCTGCATCAGGCACGCGGCGATGCCCTGCAGCACGCGACCCGCATAGAGCGTCGCGCCGTCCGCCGCTGCGCCGCAGAGCGCACTCGCGCCGGCAAAGAGCAGCACGCCCGCGACGAATGCGTTGCGCTTGCCGACGATGTCGCCCACGCGCCCGCCGATCGCCATGCCCGCAGCGAGCGTGATGAGGTAGCTCGTGGCGATCCACGCCACGCCGCGCGCATCGAGCCCGAGCGCCGCGCCCATGGCGGGCCCCGCGACGGCCGTCACCGTGATGTCCACGAAGATCATCGACAGGCTGCCCGTGAGCGCGAGGAGCAGCAGCCAGCGGCGGGGGAGGGCGGTGGTGGTCGTGGTCGACACGTCGGGGTGCAGGCAGGAACTCAGGGGCGCGCCGATCGGTGCGCCGCGTGCAGCCTATCCGACCGCGCGCAGGGATTGCGCGGCCGCGGATAGACTCCGCCCCGCGTGCTCGGCCTCGACCTCATTCCCCACTGGCGACGCGACGCGGTGCAGCTCCGCGCTCCCCTGCGGCCGCTGGCCCATGAGCTCGACGAGTACGACCGCGGAGACCATACGCGCACGCGGCTGCTGGCATGGGCGGTTGCGGCCTGGGCGGCGAGCCTCTCGCTGTTCCGCCCCGTCGAGGCCGCCTTCTTCGGGATCGCGCTCTTCATCATCGTCTACCGCCTGCCCGCGAGCCTCCGGCTGGTGCTGGCCGCGCTGCGCACGCCCGCGGTGCTGCTCGTCCTGCTCTACCTGGTGGTCACCGCGATCGCCACCGTTGCGTCCACGGAGCCGTACGCGTGGCGCGACCTGCTGCCCAAGCGGCTGTTTCTGGCGCCGCTGCTCGTCCTCATGGTTCTGCCGCGATGGCGGCTGGTGCTGTCGGGCCTGGCGGCTGGCGCGTTCCTCCAGGCCGTCTACGCGCTGATCGCGCTTGTCCTCGACTGGATCATCGATGGCGACCAGCCGCCGATCCCGCTCGAGGTCGCCAACGGCTCGTCGACCACCATGGTGGCGGGTGTCGTGGCGGCGGCGGCGTGGGTGCTGCACCGCAGCGGCTGGTGGCGGGTGCTCGGCGGACTCGCGGTCGCGGTGACGCTGGCGATGCAGGCGATGTCGACGATGCGCGCTGCGGTCGTCGGCAGTCTCGCGGGAGTATCCGTGCTTCTGGCGTGCACCTCGCGGCGAACACGGTGGATCCTCGCGGTACTCGTGGGTGCCGGCGCGATCCTTGCGGGTGTGTTCCTCGCCAGCCCGCAGGCGCGGCGCATCGATGGCGACCTGTACGCGTCGCTCAACCACTTCTCGTCGAACCGCCTCGAGATGTGGCGTCTCACGCTCGATGCCGTGGCCGACAAGCCGGTGCTCGGGCACGGTCGCAACGAGTGGCGGGCGGAGATCGATCGCGCGCGAGACGGGGCCGTGCATGGACCGCAGGGCAGCGAGCTCATCTGGACCGATCGCCGCGTGGGCTACTCGCACAACACGCCGCTCGATGTGCTGTACGAGGCGGGCGTGATCGGACTCGTCGCGCTCAGCGGAGTGCTGGTGCTCGTCGCGCGCTCGCTGCGCGTGGAGTGGGGGAGCGATCCGCTGGTGCCGGTCCTGGCCGCGCTGCTGTTCTCGGCGCTCGCGCTGGCGCAGTTCGATTTCGTCCTCCAGCGCGCGATTCCGGGAACGCTGCTGCTCGTCTCGCTGACGCTCAGCGCGGGGCCGGCGATCAGCCGACGCATGGCTGCGTGATGCCCAAAAGCAGGCGCTTCAGGAACTCGTGTGGGTTGAGACCGGCCTCGGGTGGAGATCCAGCCTGCGGAGACGGAACGGACCGCGACAAGGACTGTCGGGGTAGGGTCTCGCGTGGTTCGGCCTACGCGGCTGATGTCAGATTCCGTGCTGCGTTTTTCTGACAACAGAATTGCGGCGCTTCAGGACATCGAGAGGGCTGAGACCGGCCTCGGTCGGAGTTCCACGCCAGCGAGACCGAGGTTGATCACGTCGCGGAGGCG
>CAIOCH010000351.1 GCA_903856525.1 uncultured bacterium
AGCACACTGCATCACGACGACCCGACCGTGGCCACCTGCTTCGTCGCCGACCGCCTCGATCTCTCGAGGGTCGGGCGTCGGCCCGATCCGCGCCTCATGCCTGCGCCGCGGCATGTGGTCGACGAGGAGCTCATCAACGCCGCGATCGACCGCCAGCGCAAGGGGCTCGATTGGGATGGTGGCCAAGCGATCGAACGCGTCTGGCGGATCTCGGTGCCGCGGCGATAGGGCGCCTCAGTTCTCACTCGCCTCCGACCCGCCGTCGCGCTCCGCTGTCGGCCCCACCCACTCCCACCGGCGCTTCGTGCCCGCGCAGCTCGAGCCGCGCAGCCCGAGATTGAAGCCGTTCACTGCGACCGTGCTCGAGAACACGCTGTGCTGATCGGCGTGGACGGAGCCCTTGACGATCCCGATGCCGTTCTCCGTGGGCCACATGGGATGCGGGCAGTGCTTGCGCCGCGGCATGCGTTGCGGGCAGCCGCTCAGGAGCGCCTCCAGCACAGCGGGCATGCCCAGCGCATAGATGAGCGCGAACGCGGGCGTGAACACGATGGTGTCGCCGGGCAACGCGAACACCGTCGCGTGCGCGGCGGCGGCGTACTCGTGAGCCTCTGCGGCCGCGTAGCTGAGCGTGCCGGGATCGACGAATCCGTCGCTCGAGCCGTCCTCCGCGATGCGCCGTACGCAGCACCGGCCGTCGCCCGCGTAGTCGACGATCCAGGTCGAGTGAGGCACGGGGACTCCCCCGCGGTCATCTTCGCCGTCCTGCCGCTCCTGGAACGCACCATCGCCGTCTGATCCGCCATGTCCAGCCATGTCGCCACTCGTCCTTTCCGCCCGCGGGTGCGGGGCAATTGTGGGCTGGAGCGTACCTTTCTCCGCGACACGCGCAAGAGTTCACAATCGAATCGCGCCGGCTGCGTACCTGTCCTACAGTAAGCCCGCGATGGAAAGGCCTCGTCCCCTTCCCACTCGTTCCGAGGACCACGCTTCCGAAGCCGGCACCAAGGCGGCGGACGGCGCGGTCGTGGCGTTTCCGTACAGCGTGGGTCTGGCGATCGAGGGTTCCGACGGGACCCGCACGCCCACGGACTTGCCGCTGCACGGCGACCTCCGCGTGCTGTCCGACCACGTCGCCCGACACCTGCTCGAGCCCTCGGCACGCGCGGCGCTGGTGGCGGCGCACCCGTGGCTGCGGGAGATCGATGTCTTCGCGAGTGCCGCCGCGGCGGAGCGGTACCTGAGTCACCATGCGCACGATCCCAGCTTCGAGGCGGTCGCGCGGGCGTACACGCGCCTCGTGCAGGCCGCGCTCGACGAGGCGGCTGTGCTGGGATGGAGCGTGCAGGTGGACCGCAAGACGAGCGTGCATCTCGACAGCGCGGGCATGCTGGTGCTGATCGGCAGCGGCATCGTGCGCACCGCGTTCATTCCCGGCGTGGACCATGTGCATGTCGACATCGAACTGCGGCACGAGAGCCGCAACGAGCGCATCGCCCGCGAAGCGCGCGAGCGGCGCTGGTC
>CAIOCH010000352.1 GCA_903856525.1 uncultured bacterium
ACGCCCTGCGCGACCTCAATCGGCCCGCTTGAGGCAGATCGGCGCCTGGCCGTCGACGACGATGCGCATCGTGCGCCGCTCGCGGTCGACGATGATGATCCAGTCGCGGGCCTTGGTCTCGATCCCCTCGCCCGCGACGGTCCCGGGCTCGAGCCGCACGCGGAAACCGGACTCGGTCACCCCCTGCTCCCACGCTCCTTCGCTGCGGAGCTTGCGCGCGCCCGTCCCGCCCTGCCACCGGTACGAGCCGTCGCTCCAGAGCTCGAGGAAGGCATAGGAGTCGGCCACGGCCACCTGCTTCTCGGCGGCGTCGCGTGCGGCGTCGACGCGCGACTCGGCGGGCAGCGACGCCATCACGCGGTCCACCACCGCCGAGCGCGTGGCGTCGGGATCGATGGTCCAGAGCGAGACCTTGAGCGGCCCGCGCTCGGCGCGCCCCGCGGAGCAGCCGGACAACGCCGCCGGCACCGTCGCGATCCCGAGCATCATGAGGAGCGGCAGCGCGGCGATGTTCGGACGAAGCGACGCGGACATCGCGAATGGGCGCAGCATGCGGTTGCTGATGGACAAGGCGGAATTCCTTCGGGTGCTGCGGGCGACGCTGCGGGCGACGCCGTCGGGTTGCGGCGCATGTTCCGCGCAAGCAGCGGCCGCCGCAAGGGCGCACGGCCGCGGGGAGCGCCCTTCCGCGCACGGCACGCCGCCGCTATCCCGGCCTTCGCGCGCGCAGGGTGAAGCTCATCGGGATGCGCGGCATGCCCGCCCGCATGCGCCACTCGCCGAGCTCGCCGAACCGCTCGCAGGCGTCGCCGAGCGGGTTCCACGGCACCGACTCGTGCTCCTCGAACGACTCGAGCCCGAGGCCCGCCGCGCGGATGGCGTCGAGCATCTCTGCGATTCCGTGGTTGAAGAACACCATGTCGGGCGACGCGACGGCCGTCCCGTCGCCCTCGTAGGTGGATTCCTCGCGGTAGCGGGTGCCCTCGGACTCGAAGTACGGGAACTGGACCGTGATCAGCCCGTCGGGCCGCGGGTCGGAGAGCATGTACAGCGCGGGATGGCCGTCGCGGATGAACAGCCGCCCGCCGGGCCGGAGCAGTGCAGCGACGACCTGCGCCCACCGCCGGACATCGGGAATCCAGCACAGCGCGCCGATGCCGGTGTAGACGAAGTCGAAGCGCCCCGCGCCGAGCGCCGCGACGGCGTCGGAGACATCGGCTTCGACGAACGCGATGTCATGACCGAGTTCGCGTGCGAGTGCGCGCGCGGCCTCGACCGACGCCGGGGACAGGTCGAGTCCGCACATCGAGGCGCCGAGGCGGGCGAGCGAGATGGTGTCGGTGCCGATGTGGCACTGGAGATGGACGCCCTCCAGCCCGACGATGTCGCCGAGGCGCGGACGGTCGAAGCGCACCACCCCCGAGAGGTGCGTCGGGTCGTCACGATGCTCGTGCAGGGCATAGCCGATCTCGTGATGCGGCACGCGACTGTTCCAGTTCGCGAGGTTGATGCGCCGATAGTCGGCAGGGTCGACGTCCACGGTGACCAGCCTCGCAGGCCGTGCAAGACTCCCGCCATGCATTTGAACCTCTCCGCCGACGAAGTGCTCTCCACCACCCGCGCCGTGCGCAAGCGCCTCGACTTCGATCGTCCTGTCGAGCGCGAAGTGATCCAGGAGTGCCTGGAGCTCGCCGTGCAGGCGCCCACGGGCAGCAACGCACAGGGTTGGCACT
>CAIOCH010000353.1 GCA_903856525.1 uncultured bacterium
CTCGCGGTAGTCGGGGCAGCGCTCCATGAGGAAGCTGGTGAGCAGGGCGACGGCCTCGGCCTCGCCGCCGCGTTGGCGGAGGGCGGCGCGCGTGTCGGGTCCCAGTCGGCAGCGGTCGGCGAGCTCGGCGGCGAGCCCGAGCGATGCCGAGGGCACGCGCGATGCGCCCACCTCGAGGAACCGCTCGGGCGCGTCGAGCCGGGGGCGCTGCATGTGTCGCTCCCAGCGCTCGGCCCAGCCGTCGCGACCGGGGTTCGGGCGAAGCACCCCGTGCTGGCGGAACTCACGAAACGCGACCCCGCGGCGTCGGCACCAGCGTGCCACGCGGATATCGCGGGCGTAGGTCGCGGAGTTGCCCGTCTCCTCGTGGGCCAGCACGGCGTCGAGCGGCTCCTCGGCGTGCAGCGCCTCGAGCACATCGGGCATGTCGCCCAGCCGGTACACGAGCCGCCCGCCGCGCTCGCGCAGCCGCGCGTCGAGCTCCGCGAGGCACTCGCGCACGAAGGCGAGGTGCGACGCATCGGCATCAGGCGCGCTCCATACGTCGGGTTCGAAGGCGTACAGCGCGATCATGGGCACGCCGTCGAGCGCGCCCCGCGCCGCCGCCTCGGCGAGCGGAGCGTGGTCATCGATGCGCAGGTCGCGCTTGAGCCAGACGACGATCATCCGCCCGACTTCGTCGGCGAGGACGCCGCCGATTCGCCGCGTCGGACGGCGGACCGTGGCGCGCGCTACGCGCCGCCGAGTTCCTGGAGCGACCGCAGGGTGGCGTGCGCATCGCCTCCGGGCATTCCCTCGGCGAGCAGTGCCAGACTGCGCACGCCCGCGTTGCGCGCCGCCGCCCAGCCGGCCGGGCAGTCGTCCACCAGC
The DNA here is from genome assembly GCA_903856525.1 of uncultured bacterium. GTDB lineage: Bacteria > Planctomycetota > Phycisphaerae > Phycisphaerales > SM1A02 > QWPT01. The sequence goes on from CAIOCH010000353.1 coordinate 871, forward strand.
ACGAGACCGCCCGCCTCCCCAAGCCCAAGCTGCTGCACGGCCTCGAAGATGCCCCAGGGCGCGGGGGCGGGTTCGCATGCCTCGTCGGCTGTCACCACGCAGTCGAGGGGCAGACCTGCGCGTTCGAGCGCCGCGAGCTGTGGCCCGAGCAGTCGGCGAGGCGTGCAGCAGATCACCGCGGTGCGCAGGCCGCGCGCATGCAGGTGGCGGATCGCGCGGCAGGCATCTTCGTTCGGTTGCGGCGCTGCCTCCGCGGCCTCCGCCAGTCGCGGCTCGAGGTCGCGCGCCATCGACGCAATGTCGTCCTCGCCTGCCCAGCGACCGTGTGCGGCGCGGAACGCCTCCGCGATGCGGGGCATCGACAGGAGCCGCTCGACGTGAGGTCGGCCCGTGGGGCCGCGGGTTGCGGTCAGCTCGTCCGTGGACACCTGCACCTGCCAGCGGGCGAAGGTCGCGGCCACCGCGGCGTGGATCGAGCGCCGGTCGCGGTCGAACAGCACGCCGTGCCAGGAGAGGGCGACGGCGGTGGCGTCTCGCAGCGGATCCGCAGAGTGCGGCATGGAGTCTCCCGTGTGCGGGTTCAGGTCACTTCTTGAGCTGCGCGAGATCCAGTTCCCGCTCGGTCGGGATGGCCTTGAAACCAACGAGAGGCTTGTCGGGCGCGGTCTGGATCTGCACCAGCCGGATGGGCGTGGGGGGGTAGTAGCGCAGCAGGCCGCCGGGGAAAGGCCCCTCGCCGCGCGCATCCCAGAACTCGCCGAGCGGGATGCGCAGGGTCTGCCCCGACCCGAGCCGCTCGATGCGGTGCAGGTAGCGCTGGTTGAGCCAGATGTCGGCGTTCGACCAGCTCTCCACGGTGGCGTTGACGATGAGCATGGCGTCGCCGTCGTTGAACACCTGGATCTCGGCCACCCGCTCCTGCGGGAGGTGGAATGGATATGCCCGCGTCGCCTTGGTCGGGTCGCGGCGGACCGTCTCGCAGCCCGCGAGGGCGGAGCCGAGCGCGACGGCGGTGGCGAGGAGGATGCGGGGCACGCGAATCATGGGGAAAAGCCTAGCAGATACCCGCATCGGGCGCCGCGCGGCGGGGTTCAGAGCCCCGCGGCCTTCGAGCAGAGCGCGATCAGTTCCCTGGCGCGCTCGCGCGTGGGCGCCTCGGCAATCACGCGGGCGATGGGCTCGGTGTTGGAGGCGCGCAGGTGCACCCAGCCGTCGGCGAAGTCCACGCGCACGCCGTCGGCGTCGTTGAGGCGCTCGCCCGCGAACGCAGTCTTGAGCCGCGCCAGCGCGCCCTCCACCGCGGGTAGCCCGCCGATGGCCGCGAGGTCGAGCTTGGTCTTCTCGATGGCGTACCGCGGCATGGCGTCGACGATCCGCGACAGGGGCTCGCTGCGGCTCGCGAGCAGGTCGAGCACCAGTGCCATCGCGCTCAGTGAGTCGCGCACCCAGCACACCTCGGGCACGATCACGCCGCCGTTGCCCTCGCCGCCCAGAAGGCCCTTTGCCGGCTTGAGCGCGCCCACCACGTTGGCCTCGCCAACCGCGGTGCGGTGCACGACCGCCCCGGGAAAGCGCGCGGCGATGTCGTCGATCATGCGCGAGGTCGAGAGGTTCGCCGCCAGCGCGAACGGACCGCGCAGCTCCAGCATGCGCTGTGCCGCCAGCACGAGTGTGTACTCCTCGCCGATGTAGCGGCCGTTCTCGTCGACGATCGCCAGGCGGTCTGCATCGGGGTCCTGCGCGAATCCGCAGGCGACCGGCGTTCCCGCGTCGCGGGCGGCGCGCACGGTGTCGGCCAGTCCCACGAGGTTCTCCGCGGTCGGCTCGGGGGTGTGGCCGAAGATGCCCGTCATCTCGCCGTGGATGTGGGTCACGCCGCAGCCGAGCGCGTCGAGCATCATGCGCCCACCGACGCAGCCCGAGGCGTTGACGCTGTCGAGGACGACGTGCAGGCCTCTCGCGCGGATGCGTGCAGCCGCGCCGGCCGCGCCGCCGAGCACCTCGACGACGCGCGCGACGTGCCGCTCGTTCGCGCCCGCGTCGGTCGTGATCGATCCGATGTCGAGCGGCAGCGCGAATGCGATGTCCGCCGCCCGGAAGCGGGCGATGATCGCCTCCGCAACCGGCTTCGGTGGCGCCAGGCCGTCGCCGTCGAGGCACTTGAGGCCGTTCCACTCGATCGGGTTGTGGCTCGCGGTGACGGCCATGCCGCCATCGGCGCCGAGCGCCCGGATCATGAGGCCCACCGTGGGGGTCATGGCCACCCCGATGTCGACCACATCGCAGCCCACGGAGGCGAGGGCGCCCTGCACCGCGCGCGCAAGGGACTCGCCCCCGTAGCGGCCATCGCGGGCCACCACGAGGCGCGGCCGCCGACCCCGCACCAGCGTGCGGATGTGCGAGCCGAACGCCCCCGCGAAGGTGGCGGCCACCACGGGCGTCATGGTGCGACCCACGATGCCGCGGGCACCGGACACGGAGAGCATGAGGGGAGCCGGATCGGAAACGGTGGATGCCATGTGAAGGGCGAGTGTACGGCGGGAAACATCGTGCGAGGGCGCGGGTTTTCCGCGATACACTCGCGCACCCTCCGTCCGCCTCCCGCGCCGCCATGACGTCGGAACCCGAGCCAACCCCGCCCTCCGCCGCCTCCGCGCCCTTCGCGCTCGAGGTCGAGTGCGAGTTCGCCGCCGCGCACGCCATCATCCTGATGGGCGAGCGCGAGCGGCTGCACGGTCACAACTGGCGCGTGGTGGTGTCGGTCGCCGGCGACCGCCTCGACGGCGAGGAGCTCCTCTGCGACTTCCACGCGGTCGAGCGCATGCTCGCGCGCATCGTCGCGCCGTTCCGCGACGGCAACCTCAACGAGACGGCGCCGTTCGACCGCGTCAATCCCACGGCCGAGGCCGTGGCGCGCCACGTGGCGCACGAACTCTCCGCGGCGCTGCACGCGGAGCAGGCGCAGTCCCGCACCGGTGCCGGGTCTCGCATCCACCAGGAGTGGGTGCGCGTGACCGAGGCGCCGCGGTGCACCGCGGTCGTCCGGCTGCCGCGCCCCGCCGCCCGCGATCCGCGCACGTCCGTCCCTTGAGTCCCTCCGCCGAGTCCGCCCGTCCCATGAGCGAGCCCACCCGAACCATGTCCACCAAGCGCCCGCTCTCGCCGAACGAGATCACCCCGATCGGCCCCGACGATCCCGCGC
>CAIOCH010000354.1 GCA_903856525.1 uncultured bacterium
GCCGCCGGGCGAGAGCTGCGGCGGGCGAATCGGTTGCGCGGAGGGCTGGTGGAGGCGCCGATCCATAGTCAATGTCCCCAGAGGCTGTGGAAGGTACCGCAATGCACTCTTGTTCACAAATCGAAAGCACCGTGGCAACCCGCGTTGCAGGCTGCTTTTCGGTACATGCCATGGCACCTATGCTCTCCGTCCCGCGACTCGTGAACGGAGCCGCAATCTGGATCCCGCCCAGATCCCAACCCCGCATGGAATCCACCCCCCTCACTCCTCCCACCCCCCTCTCCGGCCGCACCGGGCTCGACGCGCGCCTCGTCGAGCGCTGCGACGCCTGCTGTGCCGAGCGCGTACGGGGGACGCATGGGGTGTGCCGCTGCACCGCGCCGCGCTGGCGGAACTTCTGCACCCGCTGTGTGAAGGCGGTCGACGGCGACGCGTGCCCCAACTGCCTGGCCGTGGCGGAGGCCAACGGGCGCAAGCTGCGCACGGTGGTCGACGAGGCCCTGGTTCGGCATGGCGGCCTCGCGGGTGCGGGCAACGCCTTCGCCGCCGCGCGGACGCGGGCCGAGGGCACGCTGCGCGAGTTCGGCATTGGCTCGGTGCTGGCGCCTCTGCCGGACTGGGCGGTGCGACTGGCCGACAAGCGTGCGCCCCTGCCGCCTGGCGCGGAGCATTCGCGGGTGAAGATGAAGGCGATCACCGACCTGCGGCTCGAGGCGGCCTCGGTCGAGGTCGCGCTGCAGGCGCTCGGCTACGGCGGGCGGCCGCTCGATGAGAAGTTGGGGGCGGCCGTTGCCCAGGGAACCGAGGCTGCCGCCGATCTTGCGTCGTGGGACGGCCTGTCGGGCGGCGGCGAGCACGAGCAACGCGTCCGCTCCGCGGCCACCACGCTGGCGAACGCGATCGGTCAGGTCGCCACGCTGGTCGACTCGCTCCGCCGCCGCGACCTTTCGCGCCTGGTCGAGGCCACCGTCCGCCGCCAGCGCGCTCTTCGCAGTTGCGAAACGGCGCTCGGCGTGGCGTGAGGATCGACCGAGAACCCGCGGGGCGGGTGAACCGCCTGTCCGAACAACCGAGGAAACCGAACGCCGCCGCCGCCGAACGAGCGGCCCGATCGCCCGACTGTCAACCCGAAACCGTCCTTCTGCCGACCTATACTCGCACCTATGAGCATGCTCTCCTCCACCAATCCCGTCCTTTCCGACCAGTCCCTCGGCCGCGTCATGGGCCAGATCGGCGACCGCTCGACGACCGCATCGGTCCAGGGCGTCATGGCCAAGACCGGCATCTGCACCATCCTCGCGGTGGGCGCCGGCGCCGCGGGGTACGCGCTCGTCACCTCGATGCCGTCGATCCTGTGGATCAGCGCCATCGTGTCCATGGTGGTGTCGCTCATCCTCTTCTTTGTGATCTCGTCGAACCCCAAGATCGCCATGATCGGCGCGCCGGTCTACTCGATCACCCAGGGCGTGTTCCTGGGCGCCATCAGCTGCGTGCTCGAGTCGATGCTCACGGCCCGCGGCATCAGCGTGCCCGGCGGCATCGCGCTGCAGGCGTTCATCATCACCGGAAGCCTCATGGCCACCATGCTGGCGCTGCACACCTTCGGCATCCTGCGCGCGGGTCCGCGATTCCAGTCGGTGCTCATGCTCGTGACCATCGGCCTCGGCGTGGCCATGCTGGTGGCCTTCGTGGTGAGCCTGTTCGGCGTGCGCATGCCGTTCCTCGAGCTCGGCTCGGCGTTCAACGGCGGGCAGGCGGCATGGATCGGACTCGCGCTCAACGCGGGCATCCTCATCCTCGCGGCGCTGTGGCTGCTGGTCGATCTCGCGCAGATCGACGAGGCGGTCGCGGCGGGCGCGCCCAAGTCGATGGAGTGGCTGCTGGCCTTCGGCCTGATCGTCACCCTCGCGTGGGTCTACCTCGAGGCGGTCAAGCTCGC
>CAIOCH010000355.1 GCA_903856525.1 uncultured bacterium
CGGGCAACCGCTTCCACTACGGGCCGCCGAAGTTCAGCATGAACGGCACGACCGACTGCTACACGAATGAAGTCGCGTCGCCCGGCTGGTCGTTCTTCTACAACAGCAGGCCGCTCGCCGATGATCGCCTCGGCATCGCGCAGATCAGCAACCGCCTGCTGATCCCGCCCGATGGCCTGCCCTTCAGCGGCGCGCCGAACGGCGAGCTCCTCGGCTACGCCTACATGGCGCTGCCGCTCACCGACGCGCGCAACGCGCCGCAACCGACGGGCGAGTTCAGCTGGACGCTGTTCCTCAACGCCGCCAACTTCAAGGGTCCGCTCGCCTACTACATCCCCGAGTGCTGGAGCCGCATCTCACGCGACTATCCGACCGCTGTCGGGCGCGGGCTCGATGCGCGCATCGCGTCGGGACGCGTCGACGGCTCGATGGAGATCAACACCGTCCCCAAGTTCATCGCGCGCGACGAGCACGGCACGGCGTGGACCAAGATCCCCGAGCTGCGCTTTCCCGTCGATGCCTCGGGCCGCACGACGCTGGTGCGCGATGTGGCGCTCTACTCGAAGGCCGCGCTGTACGACGCCGTGCTCGCGTGGCGCCGCGGCGGCGAGGCGCCGACGGGCGCGTTCGCAGCGGCGGGCACGGTGCGGCCGAAGGTCGCGACGGGCCGCGTCGGCTACAAGCAGGACGAGCGCGAGATCGACGGCATCCACGAGCTCGCGACGCCGACGATCTTCGACGACGGCGCGTTCGGCCTGCAGTGGGCGAAGCCGTCGGCGGATGGATTTGCGCGCTTCCCGCAGTATTTCCGCGATGCAGCCGCGAAGCAGGGCGAGAAGGACGGCAAGCGCGTCGCGGTCGACGCCAGCGAAGTTCCCGAATCACTCGGCCTGCGCGAGCGCGAGTTCCCGCCGCCGAGCGCCAAGCCCGCGCCCTACAGCGCGGAGCCGCTCGCGGGCGCGTGGGCGAAGCCGGGACCGGTCGCTGGTTCGGGCACGGGCCCGTTCACCGCGAAGCTCGTCGACGGCTCGACCGTGACCTACCACTGGTACCGCTTCATCGACCAGCCCGTGTTCGCGCAGTGCGGCTTCAGCGACGCCGAGCGCGCCGCGCTGCAGTCGCTCATCGAGCGCATGCACCGCGCGTGGCCGATCGACGGCGAGTACCTCGCGCCGCCGCGCGCGGGCACGCTCGCGTCGTTCGACTCGAACCTGTTCGTCACGCCGCCGAAGGGCATGGAGGTCGGCTTCGTGCCGATCGTCGTGCGCCAGGAGATCACCGCGCCATGAAGTCGCACCGCATCGCCATGCTCGGCACAGGCCTGATCGCCGATTTCTACACCAAGGCGCTGCACGGCCAGCGCAGCCGCGACGCGGTGTCGGTCGTCTACTCGCGCACGCAGGAGCGCGGCGATGCGTTCGCGCGCCGATGGGGCATCGCCCGCGCGACCACCAGCATCGATGAGGCGATCCGCCATCCCGAGGTCGATGTCGTCGTCGTCGCGCTGCCGAACCACCTGCACGAGGAGGCCGTCGCCGCCGCCGCGCGCGCGGGCAAGGCCGTGCTCTGCACCAAGCCGCTCGGCCGCACGGCCGCGGAGGCCAGGCGCATGATCGACGAAGTCGAGCGCGCGGGCGTGTTCGCCGGCTACCTCGAGGACCTCTGCTACACGCCCAAGACGCTCAAGTCGATCGAGTCGGTGCGCGCAGGCGCGGTGGGCGATGTGCTGTGGGTGCGCTCGCGCGAGGCGCATCCCGGCCCGCACAGCGCGTGGTTCTGGGATGAGAAGCAGGCCGGCGGCGGGTGCATCGTCGACCTCGGCTGCCACTGCATCGAGATCATCCGCAACTTCGTCGGCAAGGGAAACCGCCCTGTCGAGGTGCTGTGCTGGAAGGACACGCTCGTCCATCCGATCACCGCCGAGGACAACGCGATCGCACTCATCCGCTTCGAGTCGGGCGCGATGGGGCAGTTCGAGGTGTCGTGGACCTTCCGCGGCGGCATGGACCTGCGCGACGAGGTCGCGGGCACGCGCGGCACGATCTGGCTGAATCACTTCCTGCGCACGGGCTTCGAGATGTTCACCGCGGGCGCGGCCGACGGCTACATCGCCGAGAAGGCCGAGACGGCGAGCGGCTGGCTCTTCCCCGTGGGCGACGAGGTCGCGGAGCTCGGCTACGTCGACATGTTCACCGACATGTTCGACGCGATGGAGGCGGGGCGCGAGCCGCGCGAGACCTTCCGCGACGGCTCCATCGTGAACGCGGTGATGGACGCGTGCTTCCGCTCGGTCGAGACGCACGGCTGGGCGAAGGTGGAGCTCGACTGGACGGGCGGCTCCACGCCGCGCATCGCACCGACTCCCGAGCTGCTCGACGGCCGGATCGTGGTCAAGCGCGAACTGCTGCCCGACGGCCGCGCCAAGCTGATCCTGAAGGATCCCGCGACGGGCGTGTGCAGCGACCGCGTCGTGTGAGCGCGTTCAGCTCGGCTTCGACGGCGCGGCGGCCTGCGCCTCGCGCGCCTTCTTCGCCTCGTCGACCTGCGCCTTGAACTTCGCGCGGTCCTCGGCTTCCTTCCTGCCGCCCACGGGGATGCCCGTCTCGAAGAACACGCCCGATTTCACCGTCGCCGCGGCGTCGCGGGCCTCGGGTCCGCCGCCGCTGTTGGTCGGTCTGTCACGCGCACGGGCTACAGAGGTGTTCGAACTTCCGAATCTCGGACATTCCGTCGCGAATGCGCTTGGAGGCGCGGGATCGTGGTGCACGTTGGCTGCCCGTCGGCGCACCTGTCCCGTTGCCGACTTCCAGAGAGGATTATCGATCAGTGAACGCCATCCGCTGTTTCCGGGCCTTCGGCATCGTCGCGTGCACCGCGGTTCTCGCGGGCTCTGCTGTTGCGTACCCCGCCTCGCCGACCGCGGCGGGCGGTGCGGCTACCCCGCCGAACATCCTCGTGATCGTGCTCGACGACCTCGGCATCGACCAGATGTCGTTTCCGCCGTTCAACTGGAACGCCGCCCCCGAGGCGCCCGCGATGCCCGTGCTCGCGGAGATCGCCTCGAAGGGTGTGAGCTTCCGCAACTTCTGGGCGACGCCCGAGTGCTCGCCCTCGCGCGCGGCGATGCTCACCGGACGCCATGGCTTCCGGACCGGCGTCGTGACGGCGATCACCGATCCGATGATCCCGTCGAACCAGCTTCATCCGTCGGAGGTCACCGTGCCCAAGCTGCTCAAGGCAGCCGGTTACACCTCGGGCATGCTCGGCAAGTACCACCTTGGCGGCGGTGAGGAGAACACGGCGCCAGGCTACGGATACGAAGCGCCCAACTCGGCGCTGGGCCTCGACTTCTACCAGGGCTACTGGGATCTCCCGCCGTCGGTGGACACGACCATCGGTGGCCAGGCGGCCGACGGAACCTACGACTGCGGCACGATCGGTGGCCTGAACACGCGCGGCGCAGCCTGCCTCCCCGATGGAAGTTGCGTGGAGAACGTCCATCCGCTGCAGGCGATGGCCATGGGAGCGACGCCGCTCCTCAAGGCCGACGGGACCCTCGCCGCAACCTGCGCCGAAGGCGTCTGTTCGTCGGTCGACTTCGCGCGAACCAACGCGTACTACGTCTGGCCGCGCACCACCACCACGCCGACCTCCGCCGGGCGCGCGAAGGAGCCGCAGCGGGAGTACCTCACGAGCTTCATCAGCCGCCGGACCGCCGAGTGGGTCGGAGAGGCGCGTGCGACCGGCAAGCCGTGGCTCGCCTTCTCGACGCACTCGTCGGCGCACACCCCCATCCAGCCGCCGCCGCCGTCGCTGACGGGTCCTGCGGCGAGCGACGCGTCCTGTGCGTTCTCCGGGATCGGCTTCCGGAATCAGTACCGGCTCATGGCCGAGTCGGTCGACGCCTCGATCGGCAACATGCTGGTCGATCTCGGCCTCGGTAGCCGCGTCAACGGCGCATTCGTGCTCGGCGACCTCGTTGCCGCCAACACGATGATCCTGGTCGTCAACGACAACGGAACCCTCGGCTACAACGTGCTGCCGCCCTTCTCGCTCGCCCAGGCCAAGCAGACGGTCTACGAGACCGGCGTGCGGTCGCCGTGCATCATCGCGGGCCCGCAGGTCGTCGCGCCCGGTCGCGCGGTCGATGAGACTGTGTCCATCGTCGACCTCTTCGGCCTGCTCTGCGAGACCGCCGGCGTCGACTGGACCACGGTGGAGACGCCCTCGCGCCGCATCGACTGCCTGCCGATGATGCCGTTCCTCACGAATCCCGCGCAGGGCGCGATCCGCGAGTTCAACTTCGCGGTGTACCGGCAGGGCGTGTTCCCCGCGAACACCGTCGGTCCGTGCGTGAATGGCAACACGGTCATCGACGGTCTCATCCCGAATCCCGAGCTGTGCGCCGCCAACGGCGGATGCTGGCTGGGCGGCGCGGAGTCGGCGCCGTATCCGATCACGAACTACTGCGACCTGCTCACGACGGACCCTTCGAACGCGGTCTTCGCGTGCGGCGGGACCAACTACTGCTTCCTTCCCCCCGACATGGCGGACCAGTGCCCGAACGGCAGCTCCGCCATCACGCAGCCTCCCATGCTCGCGCAGTACGGAGTGCGGCGCGGTGAGTGGAAGCTCGTGTTGAGCCAGCTGCCCGCATGCCTCGCGCCCAACGACTGCACCGTGCGGCTCTACCGGCTTGCGCAGCCGGTGCCGCCGCTCGAGCCGGGCATCGAGGGCAGAGACGGCACCCCGGGCGTGTGGGATCCGCTGAACGACACCCTGCCGCCGGTCGCGCAGGCCGAGTATCAAGCGCTCAAGAACGAACTCGTGCGGCTGCTGCTCTCCGAGCCGAAGTCGCTCGCCGACGGCAACCTCGACGGCGTGGTCGATGGAGCGGACCTTGCGGGCCTGTTCTCCGAGTGGGGATCGATGGGCTTCTGGGATGCCACCGAGGACGGCGTCGTCAACGGCGACGATCTCACGGTGGTGTTGAACTCGTGGGGCACGGTTGCGCCGTCGCTCGATGTCGTTCCCGGCTGCCTGCTCGGGGGCGCCCAGTCGCTCGTGCGCGAGTACACCTTCGACAAGGGCTACGGCGATTCGGCCGGCAGTGGCGTCGCCGCCATCTCGATGGGCGGTCGCGTCAAGAACGGCGAGTACGCGTTTGGTCCGCAGCAGGGACTGCGGATCCCGGTCGCGGGTCTCGACCTCAGCGACTACACGATCGAGATGGACTTCGTGTTGACGGGCGGCTTCGACTTCCTCGGCGCCAAGCTCCTTGACTTCAGCAATCTCACCTTCGACGCAGGCTTGTACTACGTGCCAGCGAGTGAAAAGATGGCCTTCGTGATGCCGCCGCCGGGCCCGTTGAGTGCGGCGACCGTTCCCGTCGGAACTCCGGTGCGGATTGCGCTGCGTCGCGATGGTTCGACCAAGATCGTCTCGCTGGCGATCAACGGCGTCCCGCAGTGGGCGCTGCAGGACCCGCTCGGTCGTGCCGTCGCGCCGACCGATGGGTTCATCACGCTGTTCGCCGACGATCCGATCACGAAGTACCGCGAAACAAGCGCGGGCCGACTGATGTCGGTGCGGATCCTCACGGGAAACGGCGGCTGAGCGGCGCGACCACCCCGCGGCCTTCACCGGGACCGGTCCCACGTCTTCCGCAGCGCCTCGACCGCAGGGTCGACGGCTGACTGCCTCGCGAACGCGACGTGGTCTCAGCTGGCCCATGGTTTCACGTGGCCCGTCGTCGCACGTGACCCGCGGTCTCACGGGGCCCGCGGTCTCACTTCGCCGCCGGCTTCACCGCTGCGAGCTTGCGCAGCTCCTCGACCGCAGGATCCACGATCGTCTTGCCGCGGATGGTGATGTTCTCGTTGTCCTTGAAGTAGCCGAGCATCTGCTCGGCCCACCTGCGCTTCGCGGGACCCTTGACCTGCTTGGCGAGCTCGCGCACCTGGCTCGCGAACTTCTGCGCCGCGCGCCGGTCCTTCGTGCGGTCGGGCGACGCGAGGTAGGCCTCGACCGAGCTCTTGCAGCGCGCCACGAACTCGTCGTCGCCGCCGAGCGCGCGCCAGCATCGTGCGAGC
>CAIOCH010000356.1 GCA_903856525.1 uncultured bacterium
GATCGATTCGGGGCGCGGCTCCGCGATGGGCGGATCCGCGCGGGATTCCGCAGGCTGCGCGAGTCCGCCCGGGCGCTGCGTGCGATGTTGGCGGGCGAATCCACCGCGCAGGGGTGACGAAGCCGCGGCCATGCCGCGCATCGAGCGACCCTCCGTTCCGCCCCCCAAGGACTGCGTGTCGTGCGGACGTCCGTTCACCTGGCGCCGCAAGTGGGCGCGCGACTGGAACGAGGTGAAGTACTGCTCCGACGCGTGCCGGCGGCGAGGACCCGCGGTGGACGGGCAGCCGCGCGGTAGAGTGCCGCGATGAGCGTGCCCGCAGGAGTCCTCGAACAGATCAGCGACACCGCCGTGCTGGGGGAACTCGCGATCCCGGCGATCTTCGCAGGACTCGTCGCCATCCTGTCGACCATCGCCGTGGAGCGCCTCGGCGGGACCATGGGCGGCGTGCTCTCCAGCATCCCCACCACCATCGTGCCTGCCGCCGTGGGCATCTGGGGCGCGGGCGATGACCTCGATGGATTCCGCCGCGCGATGGCGTTCGTACCCATCGGCATCCTGCTCAACGCCGGCTACCTGCTGCTGTGGCGCGTGGTTCCCGCGGCCGTCGGGCGCCGCACGCGCTCGCACCTGCTCGCGTGGACCGTCGCGCTCTCGCTCGGCGCGTGGCTGGTGGTGGCCACGGGCATCATGGCCTTCCACGACCTCGTGCAGCCCACGGTGCAGGAGTCGCTCATCGCCGGCGGAATCGCCTTCGTCGCGGGCATCGCGCTCGGCATCGCAGCCAACCGCACGCCGCACCCCGCGCCCAAGGGTGCCCGGCGCGTTGGTCCCGTGATCCTCGCGATCCGCGGCATCGCCGCGGCGCTTGTGATCGGCTTCGCGCTCATGCTCAAGCGCGCGGGACTGCCGGTGGCCAGCGGCATCGCATCGGTGTTTCCCGTGATCTTCACCACGATCATGGTGGCCACCTGGCTCTCGCAGGGCGCGCATGTTCCCACGGGTGCGGTGGGGCCGATGGCGCTCGGAACCCTGAGCGTGAGCACCTATGCGCTGCTGGCGGCGGTGTTGTTTCCCCTGCTTCCGGTGGCTGCGGCCGCGGCGGTGTGCTGGGTTGCGGCCGTGGCGCTGGCAAGTGTGCCTGCGTACGGATACCTGCGGTGGCGACGGCGGGCGGCGGCGTAGGCGTACGGCGTACGGCGTACGGCCGTTTCCCGCTTCCGTCTGCATCCGGTTTGCAGCATTGATCTTGCAAACGCGGTCAGACGATGCCACTATCCTCGGTTCTCCCCGCGCGAATCCAATGCCGCCTCGACCTTTCCAGCATCTGCTCGTCCTCTGCCTCGCGGCGTGGATGTCCATGTGCTGCTGCGAGAAGCGCATTCTTGCCCAGGCGTTCGCGGACGCCCCGGAAGCGGCGCCGAGCTGCTGCGGGGGCTCCTGCTGCGGGAATGACGGTGATGCGCAGCCTTCGACCGACCGTGATCACCGCCAGGGCGGTTGCTGCGCCGATGGCTGCTGCGCAAAGGCCGCGCCGCACGCGCCTTCGTTCGACGTCGCGGTGGACGTCGTCGGCGTTCCCATGCTGGCGGTTCTCGTGGTCCGCGAAGCAACCGTCGGCTGCGCCCGCGAACTCGCGTACGAGGACGGCTCCGTCGGCGAGCCACCTCCACGGCTCGCACTCCTGATCTCACGGCGCCTGCGGATCTAAACCCGAACGGTCCGCGCTCGACGCCCCGCTGCACCAGCGGGCGCGTCTTGGTCGCGTTTTCGCCTCCTTGGGACGCGTCGACCAGCCGTCGCCGCGCGGGTCCCCGAGCGGGCTCCACCGCAGTCGACACTCCATGCCGCCGACCTCAGGAAGAAGTCCATGCAACGAATCCCCTCGTTTCCGCCGCGCCTGGTGGTGCCCGTGCTCTGCTGCTGCATCACTGGCTGCAGCGCGCCACGCGTCGCGGCGCCGCCATCTCCGCCGCCCGCGTCGACCGTCGATCGCATCGACGCACTGGACCCGCAGTCCGCCGCCGCGCGTGCCGTGGCGGTTTCGCCGCGCGTGCGCGCCGGTGCGCTGCGGGTCGACGCACAGATGCACCGTGCACAGGCGATGTCGGTCCCCCCCGATCCGTCCATCGCCATCTCGCTCGGCGTACCAGTGGATGGACTGGGCGGGTTGCCGGTTTCGGTGTCGATCATGCAGGGCCTGGCATGGCTGCTGCAGCAGGAAGCGGTCCGCGACGCTGCGGAGCGCGAGTGCGACGCCGCCGCGCGCGAACTGGTCGCCACCACCATCACGGTCGCCGCCGAGGCGCGCGGCCTGACCCGTGCGCTCGCAGCGGCGCGCGAGGCGCGCGTTGCCCGCGAGTCGGCGGTGCGCGAGCACGAAGCCCGGCTTTCTATCGAACGGGATGCGCTGGCACTCGGCGAATCGAGCGCCAGCCGCGTGGCCGTCGTCGAGGAGGGGATCCTGGAGCTGCGCGCACGCGCAGTGGAGGACCTCATCGAGGAACAGGGCCTGGAACTCGCGCTTGGCTCGCTGCTCGGCGCCCATGCGATCGGTCCGATCGACGACGACGATCCTGCGGTTCCCGCCGTCGACGTGGTCACCTCCCTCGAGATCGAGCAGGTGCGCGCGCGGCTCGCCCGCGCCGAGGCCATCGCCGTCACCGCGCAGTCGCCGTGGGGAGCGGAGGTCCGCGGAGGCCTTGGTTTCCAGCGCGATCTCGAGGACCGCGAGTCGATCGGAACATCGCTCGAACTCGCGATGCCCGTGTTCCGGCGCGAGTCGGAGATCGCGGCGATCCACGCCGATGTCCGCGCGATGCACGCGGACCTGGCGGAAGCCGAGCGGACCACGCAGTTGGCCGCCGCGCAGGCACGCACCGCCGCCGAGCGCGAGAGAGAGGCGCTGCGCGTCGCGCTCGATGCAGCCGAGCTCGCGGGCCGGACCCGCGCGCAGGTGGAGCACGCCGTCTCGATCGGCGAGGCATCGCGCGCCGAGCTCCACACCATCCGCGCCACGGAGTGGAATGCGCGCGCCGACGCCGCCCAACGCCGCATCGCGCTCGCCAACGCCATCGCGGAACTCGAGGCGCGCAGCGCACCGCGCCTGATCCAACCCGCCCAAACCGAGCCCAGCGGCCCAGGCCCCGGAGTCACCGCCGCCCGCATGGAGTCCACGCCATGAGCAGCACGCCATCCACCAACCGTCCGCGTGCCCGGTTCATCGCGCGCATCGTCGTTCCCGCAGCCATCCTCTCGGCCACGGTCGGGCTGCTCGTCGCAACCTTGCGCGAGGCCTTCGAGTCGGCGCCCGAGATCGAGGTCACGCCCGTCGCGGTCGTGGAGTCGACGAACCCCCTCGCCGCCGCCGACGGCGGTCTGCAGGCGCCCGGGTGGATCGAACCCGCGCCATACGCCGTGGAGGTCCGTGCGCTGCGCGAAGGCGTGATCGCCGATGTCCGCGTACTCGAGGGCATGGCGGTGGAAGCCGAAGCTCCGTTGGCGATCCTCGAGCATGATGCGGAGAAGATCGCACTCGGCCGCGCCGAGGCA
>CAIOCH010000357.1 GCA_903856525.1 uncultured bacterium
GACACCATGCCCGACATGGGCCCCGATGTCACCGTCGAGCAGCGCGATGGCGCGATCGTGCTCACCATCGCCAGCGATGTGCTGTTCGATTCGGGAGAGGCCATCCTCAAATCGAGCGCCAAGAAGACGCTCGACCGCGTGATCACCGAGATCAACAAGCAGTATCCCGACAAGCAGCTGCGCGTCTCGGGCTTCACCGACCAGGACCCGATCAAGTCGAGCGGCTACAAGACGAACTACCACCTCGGCTTCGACCGTGCGTTCAACGTCTCGTCCTACCTCGAGTCGAAGGGCGTGTCCAAGGACCGTCTCGAGCGTCTGTCGTTCGGCCCGGAGCAGCTCAAGAAGTCCAAGAAGGAATCGCGTCGCGTGGAGATCGCGATCGTCGACGAGTGAGCGAGGCCTGCTGATCGCCAGCTTCTGATCGTTCCGTCCCGGTCGCCCGAACCGAGACACACGTACCGAGACACCGAAGGCCCGCGCGAGCGGGCCTTCGTTCGTTTTCGGCGTGTTCAGGCTTTCGGGTGGGTCACCCCACCCCGACAGAATCTTTGCGGACGGCACGGTCTAGGTCTTCTTCGAGCACCGCGGCGAGGCGAACTGTCCGAAGTGTGGCAGGCCCCGTGCGGGCCACAACGCGGTGGGCGGAGTCGATGAACCCGCGGATCCAGCGGATCAAGCGGATGCGTGCGGGTAGCGGAACCGCAAGCGCCCACGCGACGCGATCAGTTTCCATCTCTCCGCGCTGGATCTTCACTCGAGGCCGGTCTCAGCCCTCATGATTTCCTGACGCTGCAAATCTGTTGTCAGAAAAGTGCAGCACGGAATCTGACATCAGCCGCATCGGCCGAAACGCGCGAGACCCCCTCGATGGCACCTTCGATCGCGGCTGCGGCTGCGCCCGCGACGGAGAGTGCATGCGAGTCGCCGGCCGTTTCTCCAACGGCCGCCACGGGCCGACAGCCGTTCGTCCGACTGGACCTGATCAGGTTCGAACAGAGCGCGGGACCCCCCGAAAGCAAGGGTCTTCAGACCTTCGTCTGGTTCCCCCCAACCTGAAAGCCCTCGTCTCAGCCTTCCGAATCTTGCACGCGGTGGTGCTTCAATCGTCGAACGCGGCGTCGGAGTCGATGGATCCGCGGATCCAGCGGAACGAGCGGATGGCGTGCGGGTAGCGGAACCGCGAGCGCGTCCGGGACGCGATCCACTCGCATCTCGGCGGACTGGATCTCAACCCAAGGCCAGTCTCAACCCACACGATCTCCTGAAGCGCCTGAAAACAAACACACGCGGGCGCCCTTCGGCGCCCGCGCGTTCGTTCGGTTCGGTCGTCCCCCGCTCAGATCGTCGCTTCGGTCACCGCGAGGACTTCCTCGACGGTGGTCCGGCCGGCGCGCACCTTGGCGAAGCCGTCCTCGCGCAGCGTGGACATGCCGCGCTCGACACAGAGGCGGCGGAACTCGACGACGTTCGGATTCGACGCGATCTTGTCGCGCAGGAAGTCGTCGAGCACCAGCAGCTCGTAGAGGCCGAGGCGGCCGTTGTAGCCGGTCTGGCGGCAGGAAGGGCAGCCGGCGCCGACGCGCATGGTGGGCGAGTCGATGCCGTGCGTGAGCAGGAAGTCGCGCATGTCGTCCTCGACCGGGCGGTCGACGACGCACTTGGGGCAGATCTTGCGGACGAGCCGCTGCGCAAGCACGCCGTTGAGCGCTGCGCCCACGAGGAACGGCTCCACGCCGATGTTGATCATGCGGGTGATGGAGCTCGGCGCATCGTTGGTGTGCAGCGTGGAGAGCACCAGGTGGCCCGTGAGCGCCGCCTGGATGGCGGTCGACGCGGTCTCCTGGTCGCGGATCTCGCCGAGCATGACCACATCGGGATCCTGTCGCAGCAGCGCCTTGAGCGCCTTGGCGAAGGTCATGCCGATCTTCTCGTGCGTCTGGATCTGCGTGATGCCCTGCAGGTTGTACTCGATCGGATCCTCGACGGTGGAGATGTTCATGCGCCGCGTGTCCATCTGGCGGATGGACGAGTACAGCGTGGTGGTCTTTCCGCTTCCGGTCGGACCCGTGACGAGGAGGATGCCGTGCGGCTGCTCGATCTGCTTCTTCCAGATGGTGAGCGCGTCGTCGCTGAAGCCGAGGTCGTTGAGACCCACCGAGATGGAGCGGCTGTCGAGGATACGCATGACGGTCTTCTCGCCCTTGGGCGTGGGGACCGTCGAGACGCGGAGATCGAGCTTGCGGCCAAGCACCGTGGCGCGGATGCGGCCGTCCTGGGGCAGGCGGCGCTCGGCGATGTCGAGGTTCGCCATGATCTTGATGCGGCTGGTGAGCGCGGCGTGCAGCTTGCGCGGCGGCGTGAGCAGCTCGAACAGCACGCCGTCGATGCGGTAGCGCACCTTGAGCACCTTCTCATCGGGCTCGATGTGGATGTCGGAGGCGCCTTCCTTGAGCGCGAGCTGGATGATGTGGTTGACGTACTTGACGACGGGCGAGCTCTCGGCCTCGGCCTCGATGTCGCGCTCGTTCACATCCTCCTTCTCGACGTCGATCTGCTCCTCGTCCCCGACGCCGGCGAGGATGGTGTCGATGTCCACGTCCTCCGACTGCGCGTGCGCCGTCGCCTCGTGCGCGGACTGGATGGCGCCGAGGATGTCGCCCGGTGCGGCGAGCACCGTGCGGATGCCCACCACGCCGAGGCGGCGCTTGATCTCGTCGACCAGGAAGACGTTGTCGGCATTGGCCGTGGCCACCACGGGGCGGCTGCCCTCGTTGCGGATGGGCAGCACCTGGTTGGTGGTGCAGAAGTCGGCGCCGAGCTTCTGGAAGAGCGCGTGGTCGAACGCGTCGTGCGACTTGACGTCGATCTCCACGAACGGCATGCGCGCGAGCTCGGCGATGACCGCCTGCGCCGCGCGCTCGTTGATGCCCTGCTCGCGCAGGATCTCGATGTAGTGGCGTCCCGGCGCCTGCTTCTGGATGCGCAGGGACGCGACGATCTGCTCGGGCTGGGCGATGCCGCGCGCGACAAGCAGGTCCTCGAGCGACTCGCCCTCGTGGCCCTCGTCGGGCGACCAGAGTTCGCTCAGGTCCTCGTCGTGGTGCGACGGACGCTGGGCCGCGGCCGGCTTCGGCGCAGCGGCGGAGTTCGGCAGGTTCGATGGCGTTGCGTCTCCACGCGCGGGCGTGGTCGCAGCGGACGGCGACGCGGATGCCGCGTCGCTGCCGTACTCCGTATCCTCGGCTGGGTCATCCGAAACGTCCTCGGCTGCAACTCCGATGCCCGCGGCCAGCTCGGCCTCGAAGGCGGCCTTCAACTCGGAGTCCTGCTCCTCCGGAGGAGCAGGCGCGGGAGTGCCTTGATTGCCGGCGCCCTGCCTGGCGGCACCCACCGCCTTCAGCCCGGGCACGCGCTCGACCGGCGCGTTCGGATTCGGCGCGCCGAGCTGCTTGAGGATGTCGTCGATGTTGAAACGCCCCATGCCACACCTCCCCGTGCGGTCAGAAGCCGCCTGATCCGCCCATTCCAGCACCTGCGCCGCCACCCATGGTCACGCGGAAGAGCGCCTCGCGCTGCAGTTCCTCGTTCCAGGCACGGAGCACGATGCCGTCCTTGGCCACTTCCTTGATGGTGAACACGATGTTGCTGCCGCTGACGGCGAGCGTCTCGCCCACGCGCAGCACCTGGCCGTTGACGTGGGCCATGGAGTTCATCGGATTGGAGCTCACCATGGCCGACTGCACGTGCACCGCGGCGGCGGCGGCGGCGCACGCAGAGTCCCAGGTGAGGCCGCGCGAGGGGCGCGGATCCTCGAACTGGGGCGCGTTCGTCTCCACCTTGACGGCGTTGGTGGCGCCGGACTGCAGCACCATCTCCTCACCGGCGATGATGAAGGGATTCTTCTGCAGTTCCTCGCGGCCGATGCGCAGCTTCATGTAGCCGTCGGCGTCGAGGAGGTCGGTCTTGAGGTCGCCCTCGGCCTTGCCCTCGCGCTCCTTGAGGAAGCTGTCGACGAGCGCACCCGCCTCGGACTGCGGGATCTCCGCGGCACCGGCGCGGCCGATGGCGCGCATGGAGAAGAGGCTCACGAGCGCGATCGCCGCCACGCCCGTGAAGAGCACGGCGCCGAAGCCGAAGCGCTTGCGGCTCGAGCCGGCGGCCACGGTGATGGCCTCCTTGCCGTCCTCGAAGGAGAGCGGCATGGTGCGCGGTTCGTCGTCACCGGGAAGCCCGTTGTGGCCGTCGCTGTTGGGGTTGAGGTTCATCACTTGCCTCCGGCGGCGGTCGCCGCGTTGGCCGTTCCGTCGTTGAAGTAGATGCTGAGGGTGAACTCGGCGCGCATCGAGCCGCCGACCATCTCGTCGGCGTTGTCACGCGGACCCATGCCGAGCTTGGAGATCTTCATCTGGTGCACGCGCGTGATGCGCGGCAGCGCCTCGACATCGAGGAGGAACTGGTAGAAGCCGTCGAAGTTGCCCTCGATGACCGTCTTGAGCGGCAGCTCCATGGCCATGCCGGCGGGAGCGACCTTCTCGCCCTTCACCGAGCGTACGGCGAGGTTCGACTTCTGCGCCAGCTGCGTGACCTGCTCGAGGATGCGGTCGACGCCCTCGCGGTCGGGGAGCTTCTGGTTGAGGCGCTCGAGCTCCTCCTCGCGCTCGACGATCTCGCGGCCGAGGTCGCCGATGCGGCTGGTCAAGCGCCGGAGGTTCTCCAGGCGCACCTGCTTGGCGTTGATCTCGGCGCGCGCCTTGGCGATCTCCTCGTTGCGCGGCTTGAACACGAAGAAGTACGACGCGATCGGCACGGCGATGAGCACGGCCACGAACGCGAGATCACGCATGCCACGGGTCTGCGAAGTCATTCCTTCACCTCGTCTTCCTTGCCGGCGGCCGACTTGGCGCCGTTTGCGTCGTTGTTGCTGCCGCCTTCGGTGCCAGTGGCACCGCCTTCATCCACGAGCGCGGGCGCATGGTCGGCACCCTCGGGCTCCGCCGGCGCCTCAGGGGCGACGGTCATGATCTTGGCACCCTCCATCGCGCCGCGATCGATCGGATCGGTCGGCGTGCGGAGATCGTGGAGGCCTTCCCAGCCGCGCACGTCGGCGTCGGGCTCGAGCTTCATGGAGATCTTGAACTGGCGCATCTGCAGGCCGCGGATCTCCTTCTCCTCGCTCACCTCGAGGCGGATGCCCGAGAGGAAGGGAAGGCGGGCGAGCGCCCCCATCCAGCGGCTGACATCGAGGTCGTTGGGAGCGACGCCGGTGACCATGATGTTCACGCGGCGACGCACGGGCTCGGGCTTGACGGGAGCCTCGGGCTCCTTGGCCTTGGTCATGCGGCGCGCCTTGGCGGCGTCCTTGGCCTGCGTGGCGGTCTGCCGGGTGCTCTTGATCTCCTCGCTCTTCATCTCGAAGTCGAGGAGCGAGAGGTCGGCGGGCATGGTGTTGACCAGGCAGGCGAGGAGCACCGAGCGCGGCACGGGCTCGATGAGGCCGCGGGCGAGCTCGGCCTTCTCGACCATCTGGGCGCGCATGGCCTCGAGACGCTTCATCTCGGCGATCTCCTTGGCGGCCTTCTCGGTCTCGTCGTTGATCGAGACCTGCGAGGATCGCACCGAGGCCCACTGGCGGTTGGTGACCAGGAAGGCGGAGAAGACCGCGCCCATGACGATCACGAACAGCGCAAGGGCGAAGATGCCGCTGCGTCGTTCGCGTGCGTCGCGCACGTAGTCCTCGGGAAGAAAGCTCTTCTTGCTAGGCATGGGTTCCTCGTGAATGGAGGTCGTTGTTGGAGTCGTTTCGGGTGCGTGTCAGGTGCGTGTCAGAGGTCGGTGGGCGAGCTGGCGAGGCCGCACGCCACGGCCCATCCCGGGTGCGTGGCCTGCGGATCGGGCAGACCCTTCGGCGCGCCGCCGTTGATGAGGAAGCGCGCCATGGGATCGCCGACCTTGGCAGGCAGACGGAGGCCTGAGGCGAGCGACTGGCAGAGTCCGGTGTCGCGCGCCTCGCCACCGAGGAAGACGACGCGGTCGATGCGACGGTCGCGGAAGAGTGCGGTGTGGTAGCGCGTGCACATCGAGAGCTCGTCGGCGAGGCTCTCCACGGTCTCGCGGACCTCGTTGGTGAGGTTGCTGCCGCCCGCGGGAATCGCGGATCCGAGCGCGGGTGCGCTGCCGGGACCACGGCGCTCGGTGGCGACGGTGGTGGCAACGGCAGTGACGGCGTTGTCGGCCTCGGCCTTGGCGGCGGCGGCGCGGAGGATGGCCATGCCGCCGTCGGCGGCGGATGCTGCGGGAGCGGGCGCGTTCATGGGTGCAGGCGCACCGATACGGATGGGCTTGATGCCCTCCGCCAGCCGGGCGGTGCGCGCGTCGCTGAGCGAGCAGCGGCGGATCTCGGCGAGGCGGTTGTCGATGGTGCGGCCGGCGATGGAGATCGACTTGGCGAACACGAGCTTGGCGCCGTGGCAGATCGCGACCTTGGTGCCGCCGTAGCCGAGGTCGACGTACATCGTGGAGATGTTCTCGTCCTCCGCGCGGCGGTTGACGTGGTCGAAGGCGTGTACGAGCGCGGAGATCTCGCCGTGGACGCCGACGACGTTGAGCTTGGTGCGGCGCGCGAGCTCGACGTAGCGCATGACGTCATCGCGGCTCATGGCGAACGCGATGTGCTCGACCTTGGCGGTGCCGTCGCGGGTGGTCTCGCACACCTCGCTGGTGCGCACCACGAGCGCCGCGGGATCGCAGCCGAGTCCGATGGCGATCTGGAGGCGGATCACGCTCTCGGCGCGCTCGGCCTCCGCGGCGGGAACGCCGACGTGCTGCACGAGCATGTGCTGCGAGAACGGCGCAAGCACCAGTCGGCTGCCGCGGAAGTGGTTCTCGCGCAGAACCTCGGGAAGCTCGCGGGCGAGGAACTCGAAGCGCTCCTCGATGGGGCGCGCGCGCAGATCGTCGCTGAAGGGAACGAAGGCCGCGGCGGAGACCGTGGGCAGCTCGCTCGCAGTCGTCTGCACCAGCTTGACGCCGGAGCTGCCGAAGTCGGCGAGGATGGGGGAATAGTGCGAGCGGAACATGCCGAAGGGCATCGCGAAGACCTCCTGCGCGGGACAACCACGACCGGCGCGGAAGGCCGGACGCTCGGTGATCGGCAGGAAAATGGGGCGAGGTGAGGCCCGTGGCCGAGAAGCCCGCCGATGTGGGCGGCGTACTCCGCGCAGATGGAAGCGGCCCGTGGCGGGCCGATAAACGCAGGATCAGGCGTGGGGCGCGCGCTTGATCAGCGCATCGATGCCCGCCAGCGATACGACCTGCTGGGCGCCCGCATCGAGGTCCTTGAGCGAGACGTTTCCGTCGGCGAGTTCGGCACCCAGGATCACGGCGAAGCGGGCGCGGGCCTTGCCTGCGTCGCCGAGGAGCTTGCCCACGTTGCGCGTGGCGCGGGCGCTGGTGCGCGCGTGCAGCCCTGCGCGGCGCAGGCGCATCAGGAGGCGTGGCAGCTCGGACTCGGCGGCCTCGCCGCCCGCGGAGATGACGAAGACGTCGGGGCGCGGAAGCAGCGCCGTGCCGTCGTCGGGCAGCAGCTTGCGGTCTCGCAGGACATTCGCGAGGACGACATCGCCCATGCCGAAGCCGCAGGCGGGCATCTTGGGGCCGCCGAACAACTCGACGAGGCCGTCGTAGCGGCCTCCGCCCGCCACCGCGCGCTCGGCGCCGGAGATCTCGTGGACCTCGAAGACGGTGCCGGTGTAGTAGGCGAGGCCGCGGACGATGCCGACGTCGACGGTGCACCAGTCGAGGATGCCGGCGCGATCGGCGGCGGCGCGGACCTCGTCGAGGGCGGACAGTTCATCGGCGGCGATGCCGATGCGGGCGGCGAGCGTCGAGATCGGCTCGGCCAGCCGCTGGGTGGTGCGCGCGGCCGTGTCGAAGCGCGCGACGGCGTCTGCGGAGAGCCCCAGCTCGCCCGCACGCTGCGCGAACTCCTCGGGCTTGAGCTTGTCGCGGCGGTCGAGGAGCGTCATGGCGTCGGCGGACTTCTCGGCGGGGACGCCGAGGGCTCCGAGCATGCGCGCGATCGCCACGCGGTGGGAGATGCGCACCTGGACATCGTTTGGCGTGAGTCCGAGGCGCTCGAGGGCGAGGATCGCCACGGCGATCACATCGACATCGGTGGTGGCGCCCTCGACCCCGCAGACGTCGATGTTCCACTGGACGAACTCGCGTAGTCGCCCGCGCTGGGGGCGCTCGGCGCGGAACATGTTGGGGATGGCGAACCACTTGACGGGCACGGGCAGCGAGCCCGCGCGCGCGGCGACCATGCGCGCGAGCGTCGGGGTGAACTCGGGGCGCAGGGCGTAGTCGTTCTCGCCGCCGGCGCGGCGGAACGAGAAGAGCTCGTTCACGATGCCTTCGCCGGATTTCGCGGTGTAGAGCTCGAGGTGCTCGAAGGTCGGGCCCTCGACCTCGTCGAACCCGCAGTCCACGGACGCGGACCGCCAGGCGTGCTCGATGTGCCGACGCACGGCGAGGTCGCTCGGGTAGAAGTCGCGGGTGCCTTTCGGAGCCTGGAACGCATGGGTCGACATCCCTCACAGCGTATCGCAAACGGTGCCGTGCACCTCCCTGGCACCTCGCGTGCACCTGGCGTGCACCTGCCAGGATCACAGGGCACAGTCACGGCACTGTCGGGCTGGCTCCAACTGCCTGAGAATGACCATGGTCGGCGACGCCGGCCGACGGTGCCGTGCACCTGCCAGGACCACTCGGCACGTGCTAGGCAGGTGCGCGGCCGGTGCCAGGCAGGTTGCCAGGCACCGGCTCAGCGTGCGGAGGGCGTCAGCTTGGCGATGACGAGCGTGGCCAGCGTCCAGGCGATGATCGCGTCGGCCCAGAAGGCGAAGACGAACGGCAGCGGCATGCGCATGAAGTTGCCCATGACGCCGTAGCAGGCCGTGGCGGCGAACAGCGCGATCGTGAATCCGACGAAGGCCTTCCGTCCGAACCCGCCCCTGACCGTCGAGAGGATGCAGGCGAGCAGCAGCGCCGCGACCAACTCGATCACGAAGCCGCGTGCGAGTTCCGACGGCGGCATGACCTCGCTGCCCGACGCGCGGTAGAGGATCAGCGCGAAGGGCCCCGCCCGATGCCGCTCCTCGAACGCGGCGAACTCCGCCTGCTTCGCCTCATCCCCGGTCGGCTGCCCGTAGCCCTCGGGCATGAACGGGACCACATAGGCGCCATCGCCGGCGAGCGACGACTTGAGCGTCTCGGTGATCAGCGCCTCGTTGCCCGCGCGCGGGAACGCGAAGTCCCAGATGCCGATCGCCGCCCAGGACATGAACCCCCAGAAAAAGACGACGATCGCGGCGACGAACGCTGCAAGGAGGTGGCGCATGCGGGGAGCGTACTGCATCCGCAACGAGCCCCGACCGGGGAACACACCCCCGCCTCACTTCACGGGTGTGGGCCCGCCCGTGTCGATGTCGGGCTTGGTGGTCCAGCGGCGCGCAGCCTCGGGCTTCTCGATCCTCTTGCGGAACAGCACGGTGTTCTCCAGGTCGAGGTCGCCCGTCCAGATCCACTTCGCGCCGTTGAAATCGTGCTCGAAGAACGGCTGCTTGGGCTGGATGCGGCCCTCGGGCCACTCGGTCGCAGGCTCCCACTTCGCGTCGTCGAAATCAACGGCGAACCAGTTCTCGGGAAGCGGCTCCGAGCGCACCTTCGGGTTTGCGGTATCGCGGCTAGGTCCACAACGCGAAGGCATGACGGATGCGGGAGTCGGACATGGAGGCCGAATCCCCCTACACGTCCGAGCGTGACGGGCAATGCGAGAAAATCCCGCCGATTCCCGTTCAGTCCCCGCTCACCACTCCGGTCCGCCCGAGTACCGCCCGTAGATATCCGCCATCGCCTGCACCTGCTCGCCGAGCGTGCAGCGGACGAGGCTCGCCTCGAC
>CAIOCH010000358.1 GCA_903856525.1 uncultured bacterium
CGCGCCCGAGCACTGGGAAGCGGCGGAGTGGCTCATCTTCGACAAGCGCGGCGCCGAGCGCCCCGCTGGCAAGGCGGAGAACTTCGACCCGCTGCTCCACTTCATCTCGCTCTTCCCCGACGGGATGGAGGACACGACCGCGAAGAAGTCTCTCGCCGACCTGCCCATCGAGGAGCGCCTGCAGCGCCACATCATCGACGGCGAGGACAATGGTCTTGAGCGCTCGCTCTCGCTCGCTCTGGAGACGTACAAGCCGCTGGCGATCATCAACGACCATCTCCTCGCGGGCATGAAGACCGTGGGCGAGCTCTTCGGCTCGGGCCAGATGCAGCTGCCGTTCGTGCTGCAGTCGGCAGCGGTCATGAAGAAGGCCGTGTCGATGCTCGAGCCGCACATGCCCAAGGCCGAGGCCGGCGCGGGCAAGAAGGCGAAGATCGTGCTCGCGACCGTCGCGGGCGATGTCCACGACATCGGCAAGAACCTCGTCGACATCATCCTCTCGAACAACGGCTTCGAGATCCACAACATCGGCATCAAGCAGCCGCTGCAGACGATCCTCGACGCGTGGCGCCGGACCGGCGCCGATGCCATCGGCATGAGCGGCCTGCTCGTGAAGAGCGTCGCGATCATGGAGGAGAACCTCCACGAGATGAACCGCCTCGGCGTGACCGTGCCCGTGATCCTCGGCGGCGCAGCGCTCACGCGCCACTACGCCGAGAGCCACCTGCGCTCGATCTACAAGGGTCCGCTCTACTACGGGCGCGATGCGTTCGAGGGCCTCTCCGTGTGCGATGCGCTGGCATCGAAGTCGCTCGCGACGATCGACGCCGAGATCGACGCGCGCCTCGCCAAGCGCGAGGAGGTGGACTCGAAGATCGCCCGCGCCCGCGCCGCCGAGCCGGTCGTTGAGCTTCGCGCCCGATCGAGCGTGTCGACCTCGATCGAGCTGCCGCGCGCGCCGTTCCTCGGCGACCGCATCGTCGAGGACATCCCGCTCGACCAGATCTACCCGTACATCAACCTGGTGGCGCTCTTCCGCGGCCAGTGGGGCTTCAAGAAGGGCGACATGTCGGACGCCGAGTACGAGAAGTTCCTCGACGCGCACGCGTGGCCGGTGTTCGAGCGGCTCGCGAAGCAGTGCAAGGAGGAGCGCATCCTCCGGCCGCAGGTGGTGTACGGCTACTTCCCGGCGAACTCCGACGGCGACGACTTGGTGGTGTTCGACCCGAAGGACCACGACCGCGAGATCGAGCGCTTCCGGTTCCCGCGCCAAGGCGCGCGGGAGCGGCTCTGCATCAGCGACTTCTTCCGCCCGCGCTCGAGCGGACAGAAGGATGTGGTCGGCTTCCAGTGCGTGACCGTGGGCACCGAGGCGAGCCACCGCGCCAAGCAGCTCTTCGAGCGCAACGAGTACACCGAGTACCTCTACCTCCACGGCTTCGGCGTCGAGTGCGCCGAGGCGCTGGCCGAGATGTGGCACAAGCGCATGCGCGCCGAGCTCGGCATCGGCAACGACGACAGCCCCGAGATCCGCAAGCTGTTCACCCAGCAGTACCGCGGCTCGCGCTACAGCTTCGGCTACCCCGCGTGCCCCGACATGAGCGACCAGGAGAAGCTGTTCCGGCTCATCCGCCCCGAGCGCATCGGCTGCGTGCTCACGGAGAACTGGCAGATCGTGCCCGAGCAGTCGACGAGCGCCATCGTGGTGCACCATCCCGAGGCGAAGTACTTCGC
>CAIOCH010000359.1 GCA_903856525.1 uncultured bacterium
GAGATGGAAGATGATCGCGGGCCGGAAGCACTCGCGGTTCGGTGACCCGCACGCCATCCGCTTGATCCGCTGGATCCGCGCGTGCATCGACGCCGCCACCTCGTGCGGCCGGTCGATCACGACCGCCTCGAGGAGCGCGGTGAAGTGTGAGCCAAGCTCCGCCCACGGCGTCGTTGCCCGCACGGGGCTTGCCGCACTTCGGACAGCTCGCCTCGCCGCGGCGCTCGACGAAGGCCTCGACCGTGCCGGCCGCGATGTCGAGGACCACGTCGGAGAATTGCCATGGTGCGGAGATCCCGAGGATGTTGGCGTGGAGGTCGCGATCGTGCATGTCGCCAAGGCACGGGCGGGACGGACCGCGACGAGGGATGTCGGGGTGGGGTGACCCACACGAAAGACTGAAGATCCGTTTTTTGGAAGACACGTGTGGCAACGCAGGATTCGGCCGATGGCCGCTGCGGGGGACGCGAGGGCAGGTCCGGTTACGGACGAAGCAGCGGCCCGCGGGCGGCGGCGCGCACGGCGTTCTCGGCGTCGCGGAGCTTCTTGGTCATCAGCGCGACGGTGGTGCGATCCTCGGTGGCCAGCTGCTCGACAGTGCGCGGAGCGAGGCCGCAGAAGCCGTGCCGACGGGCCACCAGTCGCGCCGCGGCGAAGAGCGGGCCACGGACAGTCGCCTGCGCCACGAGCACTGCATGGTGCGCCATGGGATCGACGATCGACTGCCACTGCGCGACTTCCGCAAGCGCCCACATGGGCACGCCGTTGCCGTGGCGCGCGGCGGCGCGCGCATGGCGCCGCATTGGGGCGATCTTGGCGATCGCGTAATCGGCGGCCAACGAGGCGGCGCGGTCGAATCTCTGGCGCGAAGGATCGAACTGACCCACGACCTGCTGCATCGTGCGCGCGAGTTCGCGCACGAGACTGCGGAGCTCGTCGGCGGGAAGACGCTCCGCCCCGCCCTCGAACACCTGGTCGGCTCGGCCAAGCGCGATCACCATCGCGCGCTCGACGAGTAGGGCGCGCAGGCGCAGTGCGGTGCGCAGGTCGCTCTCGATCTGGTCGATCCCAGCGCGGTCGGGCCACCGCGGCAGCGCATCGATGGCACGAGACGCGCGCCGCAGGAGATAGTGCATCGCGGCACCGCGGGTTTCATCACGCTCATTGGCGGCGCGCGTGTCGCGGGCGAACAGGCGGCGGATTTCGCGGGCCGACGAGACCATCGCCACCAGGTCGCCATCGACGAGCCCGAGCGGTTGCAGTCGGCGGACCGACGGCGCGCTGGGAATCGTCTCCGCGGCGCCGGGCAGGTCGAAGGTGGGCAGCTCGACCCAGGAAGGCTGCACCCCACGCAGGAAATCGGCCCGCTGTCGGTCGACGAGCGTGCGCACCATCGACTCGCTTCGCTCGAGGCGCGCGGCGATGCGCGCGGGATCGACTCCCAGGCGCCATGCGCGCTCCGCCAGTCGCGCAACCGCATCGTCGGCGCGGCGACGCGACCGAGCCTGCACGCCGAACTGGCGCAGGAGCAGCAGCCTCACGCCCTCGTGCGAGCGGCCGTGCCGAGCCGCGATCTGCTTGGCCGCGAGATTGAGCGAGCTCCCGTCCGCGATGAGCTGGCGCGCCTCGTCCAGCAGCGCGGCACGCTCGCCATCGTCGAAGCGCCGGAAGCTCCGCGCACGCTCGAACTCAGCCGGGTGGTCGGCCGCGAATCGCGCCAGGCTCTGCCGGTAGATCTCCACGCGCTGCCGGCCGTGGTCCACCACCCAGTGCGCGCACAGCCCCGCGCGGCGC
>CAIOCH010000360.1 GCA_903856525.1 uncultured bacterium
GATTGGAAGTCCATGAGCCGAAGTGTAGCGGTAAATCGTGGCCGGGGATGTGGGGCGTCGAGTGTTCTTGTCCGCGTCGGGGATGTGTTTCACAGTGAGTCCATGAATCACCCCAAGAAGTCTTCTTCCAAGACGGCGCTCAGGCGCGTGACTCTCTGCGTCGTCGACACGAAGCGACCGGGCTTCGCCGCTGAGTGCCGCCGGCAGGCGCTGCGTGTGAGCAGGCACCGCGGCTCAGAGCGCCGCGTGCTGCGCGAGCTAGAAGTGGTGATGGATCTCGACGGCTGGACTTAAGGCGGCGAGCGCCTCAGCGCGCCGCCGGATCCACCGGCAGGCGCGGGATCGGGCCATCCACCATCGCGGCGAGATACGTCGCGATCGCGAACACCGCCACCGACTGCTGCAGGTGCGAGGGGTCGACCTGGGCGAGGGTGTCGTTCACGGTGTGATGCACATCGAAGTAGGTGGTGGCATCCAGTTGCGGCGCGAGCACGGGCACGCCGCGTCGGCGAAGCGGCCCGAGATCCGCACCGCCGCTCGCTTCGTTGTCACCGAGCTCCACGCCGAGTGATTTGACAAGCTTCTGCGCGTTGTCGACCACGGGCCAATAGCGCTCCGGCACACGTGCGGAGAGTTTCCACACCGGACCGTCACCGAGATCGGCTTCAAGGGCGAACGCGTGCCGATCGACTGAGGCATCGCCCTCGTCGGCGGGGTAATTGTTGGCGCCGCTCAGGCCAAACTCCTCGTTCGCAAACAGCACGACGCGAATGGTGCGGCGCGGCTTCGGGTTCATGTTGGCGACGAGCTTGGCGGCTGCCATGGCGATGGCGACGCCTGCGCCATCGTCCTGGGCGCCGACCGAGGGATCCCAGGAGTCGAGGTGGGCACCGATCAGCACGATTTCTTGCGTGAGATCTGTGCCCGGGATCTCGGCGATGACGTTGGCTGAGCGCACCTGCGGCAGATCACGCGCGGTCACGCGCAGGCGCACGCTGACTTCACGCGCAGCGCCGTTCTTGAGCTGCGCGACCTGGCGCTCGAGGTTGTCGGCATCCGGGTTGGAGATCGCCACCGCCGGAATGCGCGGCGCGCTGATGTTGTAGGACAGTGTGCCGGTGTGGACGATGCGATTGTTGCTGGTGCCGATTGAACGGATCCCGACACCTATCGCGCCGAGCGAAGCCGCGATCGAGGGGCCCTCGGTACGCGAGCGCACGGCCTTGCCGTAGCCGCTGCCATCGCGTGTACGCTGCATGCGGCCATTGAAAAACACGATCTTGCCGCGCACTGCGCCTTCTGGGAGTGCTTGCAGTGCAGGGACATCGCGCACCATGACGATGGGCGCAACGATGCCCGCATCCGGTGTGCCGATGCTGCCACCGAGGGCGAGTGTGACCATGTTTTGCGGGAAGGGCGCGAGCACATCGAAGCTTGCCTCGCCGCGCACCCACTGCGGCACGATCACTTCGGGCGTGCGGATGTTACTGAATTCGAGCTCGGTGAATTTGCGGCGCGACCACGCGACCGCAGCGAGATCGCCCGGCGTGCCCGCAAGGCGGGGGCCTACTTCGGTCGTCAAAGATTCGAGCAGCTGATAAGCGAGATTGGAGCGCAACGCCTCTTCGCGCAGGCCGATGGCGCTTTGCAGCACCTCACGCGGCAGCGTGATCGGTGGTGGAGGCGGCGGTGCGGCTTCGGCCGGCGCGCCCGCGGCACCCGGCGGCGGCGCTGGGTTTTGTGCGAACGCACCGAGCGCGAGTGACGCGATCCCTACCGCCCACAGCGCGCGCAGCGTCATACGAACGGCCTCAACCGAGCCGCTGTTGCAGCGCCTTCACTTCGGCGCGGAGCGCCGTCGGAGTGCGCGCGGCGAACTCTTCGAGGTACTTCTCCATGTCCGCGGCTTCCGCGCGCCACTCTTCGGCATTGACCGAGAGCAGCTCATCGAGCGCGGCCTCGGCAATTTCGAGACCCGTGAGGTTCAGATCCGTCGCCCGCGGCAGGTGGCCGATGGGCGTCTCGCGCGCTTCGGCCTTACCGGTGCAGCGATCGAGAATCCAGGCGAGCAC
>CAIOCH010000361.1 GCA_903856525.1 uncultured bacterium
CGCCGACGCGGAACGCGCACGACCGCCGGCGCAGCCGAACTGCCCGGCGATGGAGAGGATCATGCCGGCGAGCACGGTCGCGCGCCACGGGATCCGTGGGAGACATGCCATGATCACGATCGGCCGCCGCGCGGTTCGGTCCATCGCCCGATGAGAGGCGAAACCGCTGCCGATGGCAAGTCCTCTGCGCGGGTTCCGCCCGATACGCTGCCTTCATGCACCTTCGCCCCGCCGACGACCTCGACCACGACGCGCTGTGGACGATCATCGAGCCCACCGCCCGCGCGGGCGAAACATGGGCGATCCCGCGCGACTGGACGCGCGACGACGCGCTGCGCTACTGGCGTGCGCCCGCGCACGAGGCCTGGGTCGCCGACCGGGGCGCGCACGGCGCGCGCGATGTGGTGGGCACCTACTTCCTGCGGCCCGCCCAGCTCGGGCCGGGATCGCATGTCGCGAACGCGGGCTACATGGTCCGGCCGGATGCGTGGGGCGGCGGCGTCGCCGGCGCGATGTGCGACCACTCGATCGCCCGCGCGCGCGAGCGCGGCTTCTCGGCGCTGCAGTTCAACTTCGTCGTCTCGACCAACGCGCGCGCGATCGCGCTGTGGGAGCGCAAGGGATTCCGCATCATCGGCCGCTCGCCCGGCGCCTACATGCATGCGGCGCTGGGCGCCGTCGACGCGGTGATGATGCACCGCACGCTGTAGGAATCGCTCACGCCTCGCGCAGCGCGGTGCGGCAGTACCACTTGACCGCATCGCTCATGGGTGGCTCGAGCGCGTCGAGCTCCGCATCGGTGCACCAGCGGATCGCGTGGTGCTCCTCGGCGGCGAGGGTGGTGGTGCCCCGCTTCACCCGCGCGAAGTAGATCATCCCGATGTGCTCGTGCGTCTCGCTGATCCGGTGGATGTCGAGGAACCGCGGCGCGATCAGCGCGCGCGTGCCCGGGCCTGTGGTCGGCGGGCGCTCGCCGACGAGCTCGATGTCGAGCCCGCTCTCCTCGCGCGCCTCGCGCAGCGCGGCCTGCTCGGGGTCCTCGTCGAGCTCGATGTGGCCGCCGATCGGCAGCCACTTGTCGAGCTTGCGGTGGTGGATCACGAGGACCTTCCCTTCATGCACGATGAAGATGGCCACGGTGAAGTCGATGAGGTCGTGGATGTGCGGCATGGATGTGGGGTGTTTGGGTCAGCGGGCGCCATTTCCGCGCGCGGGCGGCGTCGTGTGGTCGCCGAAGTACTTCTCGCTGCGGTAGCGGAGCCACACGCGCAGCTGCTCGGGCACCTTCTCGCGCTCGGCAGGCGAAAGCGCCTCGTACAGCGCCATCGCCTTCGCGCGCTCGCCGCGGCAGGCGGCGTTGCGGTGCGCGTCCCACAGGGTGCGCGCGCGGCGGATGCACGCGCACGCCTCCTTCACGCGCTCGGCGCTGTTCGGGGGTCGGGTGGACGGCTTCTTCTTGGCGGGCATGTGGGGAGGCTCAACCGCGGCGGGTGCAGACGGTAGCATCGGCCGCAATGCACCGCCCCGCACGCGTCCCCCCGATGTTCGCTCGTTTCACCTCCACGCTCGCCACGCTCGCGTTGGCCGCGCAGGGCGCGTTCGCCGGCGCGTCCGTCATTGCGTCAGTCGATGCGTCCGTCAATGTGTCCGCCAACGCGCCCGCCGACGCGATTGCCGCGGCATTCACCGTGCGGACCGAGCCCTACCTCGCTGCAGCGCGCGGCCGCACGCTCGACGCGCTGCGCGAGCGGCGCATCGAGCTGCCCGCCGACTTCCTGGCCTGGGTCGACAAGACGCCGGTCGTGCGGACGACGGTCTACGGCTGCCGAAAGGACCCCCTGCCGGTGCTGCTCGCGCTGCGCTCGCTCGAGATCGACCTCGGCGAGGACACGGTGCGCCGCGACTACACCCAGCTCGCGCTCGCGTTCGCGCTGCAGGACTCCTACGCCGCGCGCGGCGCGCAGGGCACCGGATGGAACGACGCCGACGGCGCCAAGGCCCCCGAGGCGCTGCCCGACGTGTCGCCCCGCCCGCGGCTCGAGCTGGTGGTTCCCGCCGATCCGCGCACGCCCGTCGACACGAAGTCCACCGCGCGCGCGCTCGACAAGTTCGACCACATCATCAACTTCCTCGAGGACCACGCGCCCATCGAGGTCGAGACCGAGGTGAAGGAGCTGCCGCCGCTCGAGTACGACGACAAGGGCATCGCCAAGCCGCAGGGCAAGGCGGTCACGGTGAAGAAGATGGTCGCGCGGCCGCTGTACGGCGCCGATGTGATCGCATCGGCCGCGCTGCAGGCCGAGTTCAACGCGTACATGGCGGCGCACGGCTTCGCCGATATGTCGATCGACTGCGGCGACAAGGTCGTCTTCTGGAAGGCGACCGAGATGGTCAACGATCCGGGTCAGAAGAAGCGCATCGCCGACGCGCACGACCTCTTCCACGACGCCTACCGCGCCAAGGGCCGCATGCCCGCCGAGCGCGACCGCGCGCCGACGGCGAGCGAGTCGATGGCGTGGTTCATCCGCAACGACCGCTGGGCGTTCAGCGACGCCGACCGGGCGGCGCGCGGTTGGCCGCGCTTCCCGCTCAACGCGCCGTGGCCCGTGCTCATGATGCTCGCGGCCGACGACCAGCCGCTGCGCGAGCGCGAGGAGATCTGGGCCAGGTTCCGCGACACCGGCGAGTTCCGCACCTACGGCGAGTACATCGGCGGCATCGCGCAGCAGTTCGACATGCAGAGCGCGCGCCGCGTGGCGCCGCTCGCCTTCAACTACGGCTCGATCCAGATGATGTGGAAGGACGGCGGCGTGTGCGGCACGATGGGCAACATCGGCGCGCGCACGCACCGCATCGTGGGCACGCCGGCGGCCACCGCGGGGCAGCCCGGGCACTGCGCGCTGGTCGTGATGGGGTACGACGCCAAGACCAAGCAGTACCGCTGCTTCGGCGAGCAGTACGCGACCGGCGGCGACGAGGTCACGCATGTGCATGCGGGCTGGAACTACGACGATGCCGGCGGCCGACGCCACATGATCTGGCACCAGACGGTCGCGTGGGGCGTGAACGACGACTTCGATGCCTTCATCGACACGCTGGCGATGCGCCGCGTGTGGGACACGATGCCCGCCGACGAGCAGGCCCGCGAGTGCGTCAAGCTGGTCGACCAGGGCCTCGCGCGCAATCCGTTCGCGATCACGCTGGTGGACGCCGCGATCAACGCAGCGCCCGACACGAAGACCACGCTCGCCGTGCTCGAGGCGTTCAACAGGCGCGCGGACGAGATCGCCAAGGACAAGCAGTTCGCGCTCTACCTGACGACGGTGCGCGACCTCGCCCACGCGCGCATCGAGAGACTGCCAGCGCCGTCGTCTCCCGACGAGACCGCGAAGCTGCTCGAGACGCTCGAGCGCCAGGGCTGCACCAACGCCGCGCTGCTCGCACGCTGCTGGCGCGCGCTTGGCGGCGACGACGAGTTCGTGGCGCGCTGCAAGAGCTCGGTCGAGGCCTACCTCGCGTCGCCCGACCGCACGAAGGACCGGCGCGCGGCGCA
>CAIOCH010000362.1 GCA_903856525.1 uncultured bacterium
CCGACCCCGTACGCCGCCTCGCGCGCCTGGCCGAGGTCGAGCGCTGGCTCTTCACCGAGGAGATGCCGCTCATGCCCATCTGCAATTACGTGACGGTGTACATGTACGACCCGTCGCGGCTCGGCGGCATCGCGGAACACCCGCGGCTCGAGCAGGACCTGTCGATCCTCGAGCGCCGCGAGGGCGTGCTGCCCGCGGCCCCCATGCAGGAGTCGCTGCGGTGAGCGCGCAACCCGACAGCGTGGCGGGGCTGATCGCGCGGCGCCTGCTGCAGCTGCCCCTGATCGTGCTCGCGGTGTACACCCTCACCTTCGTGCTCGCGTGGAGCGTGCCCGGCAACCCGCTGGAGAACCCCGAGGGGCGCCGCCCGCCCGCCGAGATCGTCGAGGCGATGAAGAAGCAGTACAAGCTCGACGACCCCGTGGCGTTCTACTTCGACTACCTAGGCAAGGCGTCGGGGGTGTCGTGGGCGCTGGGCCGGCACGACCGGCCATTCGACCTCGGCCCGTCGCTCAAGCAACCCGACTGGAGCGTGAACGAGATCCTGGCCACAGGCATGCCGGTGTCGATCACCCTCGGACTCGCAGCCATGGTGATCGCCGTGGGCATCGGCATCACCGCCGGCGTCATCGGAGGACTGCGGCCGGGCTCGCCGCTCGACGCGCTCACCCAGCTCCTCGCCATCGCGGGC
This sequence comes from uncultured bacterium, assembly GCA_903856525.1. Taxonomy (GTDB): domain Bacteria; phylum Planctomycetota; class Phycisphaerae; order Phycisphaerales; family SM1A02; genus QWPT01. The sequence goes on from CAIOCH010000362.1 coordinate 692, forward strand.
ATCAGCCTGCCGAGCTTCGTGATCGGCAGCGCGCTCCTCATGCTCTTCGCGGTCAAGCTCGGGCTGTTTCCCGTGGGCGGCTGGGGTGGCATCCAGTACCTGGTGCTGCCCGCGTTCACCTTGTCGCTGCCCTTCGCCGCCTACATCTCGCGGCTCATCCGCTTCGGCATGATCGAGGAGATGGGCGCCGACCACATCCGCACCGCGCGCGCCAAGGGGCTGCCGCGGTGGAAGGTGGCGTTCAAGCACGCGCTCAAGAACGCGTTCCTGCCCGTGCTGTCGTACCTCGGTCCCGCCACGGCGATCGCGCTCACGGGCTCGTTCGTGGTGGAGAAGGTCTTCGCGGTGCCCGGCATCGGGCAGAACTTCGTCGACGGTGTGCTGGGCAAGGACATCACGCTCGTCATGGGCGTGGTGCTGGTCTACTCGACCATGATGGTGGTCTTCAACCTCGCGGTCGACGTCATGTACCGCTTTGTCGATCCGCGCATCGCGTGAGCCCACCGCTCACTTGCCGGCGATGCGTTCGGCGATGCGCGCGATGAGCTCGCGCTCGAGCCGCTCGTCGCGGGCCACGGGCGTCCAGATGGAGCGGTCGCGCGCGGGGGCGGGATCCTCCTCCTCCACCGTGACATCCCGGGAGTAGCTGCCAAGGGCGCGGGTGTACGCCGTGCCTTGGTATCCCGGGCGGAACTGACGCTCGACGGAGACCGACACGCGCAGCTCGAGATCGCCCGCGCCATCGGGGTCCAGGGAGGAGCGGTCCGTCACCACGAGACGCTCGGAGCCGGGGAGCACGGGGCCCGCGAGCGGCGCCGCCCCTTCTGGAGCGGCCTGCTTGAACCCGACGGGAACGAACTCGAAGGAGGCCCGCCGCCGTTCGTATCCGAAGCTCCCCGCAACGACGTCGCTGGCGGTGAGCTGCCTCCACGTCCACGGCTCGAGCACAGAGCCCGCGGCCCTCGGCTCGGTGGAGATGGTGCCTGTCTGACGGTCGGCGATCTCGGGCACCAGACCCTCGCTACGGGCAACATCGCAGGCGGCGGCGAAGGCCTGCTCGTACTGCGCACGCGGCACGGCGAGATACGACGGGCCCGCTGCCGACGACGCGCAGCCGCCAGCCAGTGGACCGATCAATGCCGCGACCACAGGAACAACCACCATGCGGACACAGGCGCGTGCGGTCGGATGCGCTCGGAAGGTCATGGCGTGAGTGTATCGCCCGCGTCCGATACTGCGATCGCGTGGGGTTGCTCGGGCGCGCCCATCCCCTCCTCCGCGAACCGCATCACGGAGGCTTGGTCCGAGACCTCCCATGCGCTACGTTGGGCGGACCCTCGGGAGTGACGCTCCCGTTCTCGGTCGAAAGACCGCGATTCGGGCAACGGTTGGCCGTCAAACGCGAACCGTTCAGCCGATCAGGACGATGAAGCTCAGAGAGGCACCCATGGACGAGACCCGTCACCACGAGACCCGTCGCCGCGCATCGGTTGGCGTTTCCGCACGCTCGCACCGCTCCTCGGGCCGCATCGCCCGCAGGTTCATCCTGGCGTTGGCCGTGGTGGCCTGCGGCAGCACGGTCGCGACCGTCCTGGCGCGTGGCGGCGGAGGTCAGGTGAAGGTCCCGACCACCGCAGCCGACTTCTTCCAGCCCGGCACGCAGCCCGCGCCGAAGGACCCGGTGTTCGTTCCCATCGAGACGAGCCTGAGCTGCACCTACTGCCACTCCGGGTACGGCGACCAGGTCGCCCCGTACGACACCTGGGCCACCAGCCTCATGGGCCAGAGTGCGCGCGACCCCGTGTGGCATGCCGCCGTCGCCATCGCCAACCAGGACGCGAACATCGGCGGCGAGACCTGCATCCGCTGCCACGCGCCGGGAGGCTGGCTCGGAGGCCGCTCGGGCACGGGCGACCCCGCCCAGCTCACGGGTGACGACCTCGACGGCATCAACTGCAACTTCTGCCACCGCGTGGTCAACCCCGAGCTGGGTGTCGACAGCGCGGTCGGCTACCCCGGCGATCCCGCGGAGCCCGATGTCCCGATCATCAGCGCCCTCGCGGCGCAGGGGCTCATCCCGCAGGGCGCGGGCAACGCGCGCTACATCGTCGATCCCGATTCGTCGCGGCGCGGTCCGTTCGACGATGTGCCGCAGAACCTCCACGGCGTGGAGTCGCGGCTCATCACCTCGCCCTACCACCGCCAGAGCGAGTTCTGCGGCACGTGCCACGATGTGAGCAACCCGATCTACACCAAGAACCCCAAGACGGGCGAGTTCCAGCTCAACGCCCTCGGATCGGCGCACCCCACGCAGAACCCGACGGACATGTTCCCCGAGCAGCGCACCTACAGCGAATGGCTCAACAGCGCGTACCCGAATGGCGTGCAGTACGCCGATCACCGCTTCGGCGGCAACGACGCCGACGGCGTGGTGTCGAGCTGCCAGGACTGCCACATGCCCAAGGTGATCGCGGGCGGCTGCCGGTTCTACGAGTTCGGTCCGCCGTACTTCGAGCGACCCGACATGCCGCAGCACTCGTTCGCCGGCGCGAACACCTGGGTGGTGCAGGCCATCCGCAACTCGATGCTCCCCGAAGACGCCGACTCGATCGGCCTCACGCAGGAGGGCATCGACCAGGCCACCGCGCGCACGATCGCCATGCTGCAGGCCGCAAGCGACATGACGCTGTCGGTCGAGGGCGCCAACCTCAAGGTGCGCATCACCAACGAGAGCGGTCACAAGCTGCCCACCGGCTACCCCGAGGGGCGCCGCATGTGGATCAACGTCAAGTTCCTCAACGCCAAGGGCCAGGTCGTGGCCGAGCGCGGCGCGTACAACAGCGCCACGGCCGTGCTCACCGACGGCGACACCAAGGTCTACGTGGCCAAGCAGGGCCTTTCGCCCGCGGTCGCCAAGCTCACGGGCCTCGCGGCAGGACCGGGCTTCCACCTCGCGCTCGCCAACAAGGTGTTCTTCGACAACCGCATCCCGCCGCGCGGCTTCACCAACGCTGCGTTCAACGCCATCGGTTCGGGTGCGGTCGGCTACAGCTACGCCGACGGGCAGCACTGGGACGACACGCTCTTCGCGATTCCGCAGGGCGCGGTGCAGGCGACGGCCACGCTGTTCTTCCAGACGACCACGAGGGAGTACATCGAGTTCCTTCGCGACGCCAATGTGACCAACTCCACGGGCCAGACCGCGTACGACCTCTGGGTCGGGGCGGGCAAGAGCGCGCCGGTGGCCATGGATAGCGCGGTGATCGCGGTGACCCCGGCGAATCCCGCGGATCTCAACGGCGACGGCAGCGTGAACGCCAGCGATCTCGCCATCCTCCTCGGCAACTGGGGCGGCGCGGGTGCGGGCGACATCAATGGCAGCGGCACGGTCGACGCGGGCGACCTCGCGATCCTCCTGAGCAACTGGGGCTGAGCGCGGCACGTTTCGTCAGCGCCTCGATCGATCGGTGGTGCACCGCACACCGCCACTTCGGTGGATCGAGGGCGAACGTGGGACCCGATCCACCGGCGGATACGACAGACCGACGGACCCGACTGCCCGTCGGGTTCGTTGCTTTTTGCCCGTACGATGCGCCGCGTGCAGACGCAGTCGGACATCCGAGCCATCCTCGCCGCGCGCGGACTCTCGCCCAAGCACCGCTTCGGGCAGAACTTCCTCGTCGACCACAACCTGCTCCGAAAGCTCGTCGACGCCAGCGGCATCGGCGAGGGATCGCTCGTGGTCGAGATCGGCCCCGGCACGGGCACGATGAGCGAGGAGATCCTCGCGCGCGGCGCCGAGCTGGTGGCGATCGAGCTCGATCGGGACCTCGCCGCGCACCTGCGTGAGCACTTCGCGGCGAATCCCCGCTTCACGCTCGTGGAGGGCGACTGCCTCGACGGCAAGCGTGCGCTCAACACCGACGCGCTCGCGGTGCTCGGTGGACGGCCCTTCACGCTGGTGGCGAACCTGCCGTATCAGGCTGCGAGTCCGGTGATGGCGATCTGCGCAACCCTGCCGCAGTGCCGCGGGCAGTTCGTGACCATCCAGCGCGAGGTGGGTGATCGCCTGCGCGCACAGCCGCACTCGGGCGAGTACGGACCGCTCACGATCATGGTGCAGGCGTTCTGCGAGGTGGAGCAGATCGCGGTGCTGCCGCCGGGCTGCTTCTGGCCGCCGCCAGAAGTGACGAGTGCGATGCTGGCGCTGCGTCCTCGAACCGACCCGGTGATCCCGCACGACCAGGCCGAACAGTTCGGCGAGTTCGTGCACACACTCTTCTCCAAGCGGCGCAAGCAGCTGGGCGCCATCCTCGGCCGCGCCCGCGCGTGGCCCGAGGGAATCGATCCGAGCGCGCGCCCCGAGTCGCTCGCCGTCACCGACCTCGTCCGCCTCTGGCACGCCGCCGGTGCCGTGCACCATCCTGGCACCAACCGTTGACCATCCGGGACATCGCGGCACCTCACTGTCACCGGCGGAGCTGCGACGGCGTGCCTCACTGTTCCGTGTGGGCGCAGGTGCCGCGGGAGTGCCGTGCTGGAGCCGACCTCACCAGGCTCCGCCACGGCTGCTGGCGGGGAGGTGCCAGGCACCAATGGAAACCGCCGGCCGCGGGGGATGCCCGCGACCGGCGGAGAAACGCGCGCTTCGAATGTCCCGCAGGACCGTGCATCAACCCCAGTTGTTGAGGAGGATCGCGAGGTCGTCGGCGCCGACGGTGCCATCGGCGTTGAGATCGCCCACGCCCGAGCCGCCCCAGTTGTTGAGCAGCTGCCCGAGGTCATCGCCCGCAACCACGCAGTCGGCGTTGATGTCACCCAGCGTGTCGCACACCGCGGCCACCTCGTAGATCGCAAGCGTGCCGCTGATCTCGTGCGCCACCAGCAGCAGCGCCTTGCCGCTCGGCGAGTCGGCCGCGGGCACGAAGCTCACGCCCTCCGGACCGAGGTCGCCCGAGCCCGCCGTGCCCGTCGCCACCGAGAAGTTGCGGCTGTTGATGTACGCCTCGAACGCAGGCGCCGCGGGGTTGTCGAGCGAGAAGGCGAACACGCCACCCACCCGCTCGCAGATGCCGAACATGTAGTTGCGGCCGTTGACCGCGCCGGTGGTCACGCCCTCGGGCTCGGGACCCTTCGAGCGGCTGCGGTTGTCGCGGGTGTTGTTGGTGTTGCTCGCATTGAAGTTGTTCGGGTAGAGCGACTTCGTGTGCTGCTCGAGGAAATCGCCCGAGTCCCACACCCGCCCGCCCGCCGAGTTCCAGATGGTGAAGCTGCGCGCGCCGAGCGGCACGATGCGGTCGAAGTCACCGTCGCCGTCGAGATCGCCGAGGTCTTTGCGCGCCTGCAGGCGTCCGAGTCGCGTGTTGCCCTTCAGCCAGGCCCCACCCGGGAACACATGGCGGTCGAGGTTGAACGTGGACACCGCGGCGATGTCGACGAAGGTGCCCCATTCGCGCGAGTCGCCCTCGTTCGCGGCCACGAAGTAGGTCTGCCCGCCCGAGGTGAAGGAGGAGATGGCGTCGGACTGATACGCGCCCTCGACAGGCCAGCCTGCGATGGCGTTGACGCCGTCCTGGTCACTCGGGTCGAGGCCGTTGCCTGTGAAGGTGATCATGCCGAGCGTGGTGGACACCGCTGCGGGATTCGCGGGGAAGGTGCCCGTGGCGAGATTGAAGGTAAGCGGCATGCGGAAGTCGTTGTCGTTGATCACGAACAGCGTGGCGGGATCGCGCATCGCGAGACCCTCGACCTTGTCGCCGTAGCCCGCGTAGCCCACTGCAGCGAGGTCGACGTGCACCGTCTTCGAGACGGGCGAGATGCCCGCGGCAGCCAGCTGCGCCACGGTCATCTTGTCGAGCGTTCCGCCCACGCCGGCGATGGCCGGCGGCAGCGTGGACACATCGGTCGCGTTGGCGAGGTCGATCAGGAACACCTTCTTGAGCGACGCGCTGCCGACGGCGCTGTCGCGCTCGACGACGAGGAACTTGCCCGGCGCATACGCGCAGGCGTCGCCGATCTTGTCGCTCTGCCCGCCCTCGAGCACATAGATGTACTCGGCCACCACGCTGTTGGTGGTCGTATCGAACTTGGCGATGCGGATGTTGCGCGACGACTTCGAGTTGGCGTCGTTGGCCACATCGGGGTTGTCGAGCGGACTCTGCACGAAGCAGTAGACGAACTGGTTCCACACCGCGATCGCCTCGAAGCCACGGTTGTCCCGGCGCTGCGCGTACACGGCGGGGAACGCCTCGGTGCCCACGGTCACGCCGTACGCGTTGGCGCCCGCGGGCACGAAGCGGTCGAGCATCAGGCCTGTCGCATCGAACTTGTAGAGCGCCGGGCGGTACTCATCGCACATCCAGATGCTGCCGTCGGCGGTGCGCACGAGGCCCTCGAGGTCGCCGCCGAGCGGGTCGTTGGCGATGGCGGTTCCGAAGAGATCGATCGGCTGCTCGTCGGTATTGGCAAGTCCCGCACCGACACCCTGGATGTTGGGCAGGCCCGTCAGCTGCGTGCCATCGGGCTTGCGGAGCAGGATCTGGCCCGTGAGCGCGAAGGCGTTCGTGGCCGGGTTGTAGGTGAAGGTGCAGATGCGGGGCTGGAAGCCCGGCAGCGCGAACGGCCGCTCGAGCGCTGCATCGCCGTCGACGTTGAGGGGCTCGAGGTTCGGACCGCGGTCGGTGTTGGCCCAGAAGGTGATGACGCCGGTCGTCGCATCGACCGAGTCAATCCACAGGCCGCTGAAGCCGCCGAGCAGGATGTCCTGCCCCGCAGCCGTCGTGCCGAGCACGGGCGGGTTGGTGAACTCCGCCGTGGTGAGCTGCGCGGTGCCCGAGCCATGCTTCTTGGTGCCGAACGGCCGCACCGCGGTGATCGCGGGCACGGAGAGATCGACCACGGCGTGGGCGCTGTGCTCCTGGATGGTCACCCAGGCGAAGGACGAGTCGGGGGAGACCGCCACGTACTCGGGTTCGAGGTCCTGGCCGATCGTCGGGCTGCCGGGGCCGAAAGGCACGATCGACGGGTCGATCACGCCGGTCGCGAGTCCGTTGAAACCAAGCGTGGTGACGTCGGACTGGGTGATGGTCTTGCCACTGACATCGATCACGCTGATGGAGCCTTCGGGGTCGACCGCGTAGTTGAGGCTCGGTTCGCCCTCGTTGGCAGTGATGGCCTTGGAGCCATCGGGCGTGAAGGTGATCATGTCGGGCAGTGCACCCACCGTCACCGAGGCGATGAAGTTGCCTGATGTGTCGAAGAAGACCGCGAATCCGGGGTCGGTCTTGACCGTGGCCGAGACCGCGCAGCCCAGCATGCCGTTCATGACCGCGACGGACTGCACGCCACCGCCGTAGGGCAGCAGCGAGATCGAACCTGCCGCGACGGGAACGCCCGGCGTGGTGAGGTCGAAGATGTCGATGGCATTGCTGAAACCGTTCACCACGAATGCGCGCTTGGTGGCGGCATCGAAGGCGACGATCTCGGCCCCGGCCACGTCATAGCCGACGCGGGGCGTACTCGCCAGGTAGTTGAGGGTGATCGAGGGACCTCCGGCGAGTGCGGTCGACGCGAACATGGTCGCCGCACAAGCCGTGACAACGGAACAAAGAGCGATGCGCTGGGACACAGAGACCTCCAGGGGTGAAGACGCTCCGGGCGCGTGCCTGGAGCGGATGGAGGTTCGTTTGTCCCCATGTGTATCCCGTCAGCCCCCCGTAAAGTCCCTGCAAGCGCCAGCGGTGCCAGGCACCAGCCTGGCACCAACCTCCGCGCATCCACTTGAACCCGTCATCTCGCGGGTACAACCGCAGAAGGACCGCGACCCGCGCGGAAGACTCTACCGATCACGGTGTTCCGTGTGCCTGGCTGGTGCCGTGACCAGCCGGTTGCACCCCGGTTGGTGCCGGGTTGGTGCCTGGCACCAGCCGTCACCAGGAGTAGCGGACGGTGTACTCGATGGTGCGCGCGCCCTCACTCGGCACATCCACCTCGAAGGCGATCGTGCCCGAGTCGAGCTTCGCAAACTCGGTGTTCTTCGCGGTGATCTCCCAGTTGGTCCAACGGTACGGGCGCTCGATCACGCGCACCTTCTGCGCCGCCGACTTCTGGTTGCGCAGCTCGATCTTGAAGGTTTCCGTCATCCGCCTGGCTGCGTTGTCGATGGTGAAGTCGCTGCGGATCCGCTCGCCCACCACGTCGAACGCCTCGCCAAGGCGGATCTTGACCGTCTCGTTACGCGGCGTGTGGTCGATCAGGTCCTCGCCAATGAACTCGAGCGTGCCGTCGGAGGGGTCCTCCTTGTAGACGCGAATCTTGCCCTTCGGCAGCGGCATGCCGAGCGAGTTGTCCTTCTTGTTCTCGAAGCTCACGAGGATCGAGGGCTTCGCCTTGCTCGCGATCACGAAGTCGCGGTCGAGGATCGGCTGCCCGGGCGCACCCATGCCGCCCGTGAAGTCGAACACGAGCTCGCGCTTGACCTTGAAGCCGCTCACGGGCGGGAACAGCGCGATCTGCTGCGTCGAGTTCTGCAGCACATCGGTGCGGCGCGGCAACGTGTACAGGTGGAAGTCGGCGAACTCCTTCTCCTGGAATCCCGCCGCATCGGCCATCGCCATCGCCTCCATGCGCATGGCCCTCCCGGCGATCATGGGCTGGGCCTGCACCTTGTGCACATCGCCCGCCACCAGCTTGAGCTCGGCGCCCTCATACGACGCGCCCGAGAGGTTCATCAGCGTGACCCACGCGGTGATGTCGCCCCTGGTGTCGCTGCCGTTGATCACGATGTTGTAGTCCGAGCGCCAGGTCATGCCGGCGGTCTGGTAGGTGGTGCGCACGAGGTGCTCGCCGCCCGTCTCGCTCGCGAGCTTCCACACGAGCGTCGGCTTGGTGAGCAGGCCGCCCGGCAGTTCGCCGAGCTGCAGCTGCGCGCCCGCCATCGGGACGATCTTCACGCCTTCTGCCGTCTGGAGCACGACCGAGCCCTGGTTCGCACTCAGGAGCGTGCCGCGCACGTTCGAGACGCCTTCGCCCATCGCGACCGCGAGCGAGATCTCGCGTCCGAGGAACTTCTCCATCAGCTTCGACGGGCTCACGAGATCGAACTGGAAGTTCTGCTCGAGCACCGTGGTCTTCGCGTCGTCGAGGTCGTTGAAGGACACCGTCGTCGGGTCGATCCACGCCGCCACATCGGTGAAGGCGAGCTCGCCCACGCCCTTCGGCACCGCGACCTTGCGCACGACCTTGATCACACCGTAACCCGGCACGCCCCACACGTTGTCCTGTCCGCTCATCCGCTGCTGCTGGATGAACTGCTGCGGATTGAACCCCGCCGGATCGGCCGACGAGTAGACGGTGATCGACACGCCCTCCCGCGGCTTGTCGGCGGGCTTCGCGTTCTGGGCGGCGGTGTCGGCGACGGGCGCCGCAAGCACTGCGGCGCCGAGTGTGAGGTGGGCGAGGGTCGTGTATCCGAGCATGATTCCTCCGATGGTACGGCGAGGCCGCTCCATGCGCGCGGGGAACGGTCCGTCTCCGAATCCGCTCAGTTCGTGCCCGCGAGGCGCCGCACCGTCATCATGAAGCTCTTCTTCATGGCCGCGTGCATGCCCACGCACGCCGTGCCGTAGGCGATGCAGGCCACGATGGTGCCGATCGCCAGGCTGGTGCGGGCCGCACCCTGATCGCCCATGCTCTCGCCGATCCACGCTCCTGGCGCCACCGACGCGAACAGCATGTTGAGCGGACTCAGCGCCGCCGCCGCCGCGCCCACGTACGGGATCGAGCCTCCGAGCGCCGCCGCGCAGACGCCGAGCACCAACCCGATCGCGCCGACCACGCCGATCGCCGCCATCACCGATCCGATCGTGCCCTTGGTGCGCAGCGACCACTGCAGCCCCACCATGATGGCGAAGCTCGACGCCGCCACCAGGTCGAGCAGGACAAGCAGCGCCCCCTCCGGCAGGATCATCGGCGTCACGAGCTTGCCCACGCCCAGCGACTCGGTCACCATCACGCCCTGCTGCGCACCGAAACCGTTGGCAAGGGTGTAGACCGCGACCGCCCCCAGCGTGACGAACGGCACGAGCAGCATCGGCACCAGGAACTGCACGATCCCCCGCAGCTTGCCCGCGAGGTAGGGCCCGGGCTGGATGGGCGTCGTGAGCAGGATGTCGAGCGTGCCGTCCTCGCGCTCACGGCTCACGGCGGTCGCGCTCAGGCTCACGGCGGTCAGCAGCACCACCGCCACCTCGGCGCCCACGATGCCGAGCAGCGCCAACCGCATGTCGGCCGAACTCATCATGCCCGTGTGGTGCAGCGCACACAGGATCACGCCCACGAACGCCCCGAGCACCAGGAACACCCAGCGCCCGAACATGCCGCCCACCGACTGGCTCCGCAGCATCTGCTCGCGCCAGGCGATCGGATTCGCACCCACCCGCCGCGACGCCCGCGTGCCGCCCGCGTTGGGCCCGGTCCCAAGCACCGCCCGCCACCACGACACCCGGGGGCCGCGCGTACCGATCACGCGCAGCCGCAGGGTCGACCACACGATCATCACCAGGCTGAGCACCAGACAGAGCACGCAGAATGTCGTCGCGGGCGCCGTGTACACCGGCCCAAGCGGCGCAAACGGCACTTCGCTCGCGGGGTAGGTGGCGTAGTTCGTCGAGTTGAGGGCGCTCTCGAGGGCCAGGAACGGGTTGGTTGCGGTGAAGACGGTCGTGCGCGTCGCCTCGCCGCCGACCCCGAGCGGCACCTTGCTGCGCGCGTAGAGGTCGGCCGCGTAGGTGGCGAACAGGTACATGATCACCGCGGCGTAGAAGACGAACACCGCCCGCTTGCCGGCGCTGCGGGTCACCGACAGCGTCACCGCGGTCGTGGCCACGATCAGGGCGCTGGCCGCGGCGATGGCGTAGCTGGTGAAGATCGCCTCCGTGGGCACGCCGCCAAAGAACTGGGTGAGCACGAACAGCGGCAGTGTCGAGAACAGCAGTGCCAGGATGAAGAACAGGCGCCCGAACAGGTTGCCGAGCACGATCTGCAGATTGCCCAGGGGGGTGGTGAGGAGGATGTCCCAGGTCCGGGGGCTCGCCTCCTGCACGATCGCGCCCGCCATGAAGATCGGGGTGAGGACGCAGATCAGGCCGACCTGCCCGAACGACACGAAGGAGAACGCCTGCGCACCGCGGGTTGCCAGCTGCTTGACCGTGCTCTCGCCCCCCAGGAGCCCCAGAAGCAGGATGGCGATCATGACCGCCAGGTAGCCCGACCTCAACAGGAGGTGCCGCGACCGCTTGGAGCCGCCCGCCACGATGCGCACCGCGATCGGGTTGGTCGGCAGGAGGTTGGAGAGCCAGGTCAGGACGGGCGGCATGATCGGGGTCGCGGGCCGAATCGTACCTTGACAGTTCGTGGATATCCCCCGAAACTCCAGCGGTCCGCGGATGCGGACCGGACCGCGCTTTGGGCGTTCCGAACCATTCCGGCTCGTCGAACAGGCCTTGCCGTTCGCGACCGTTCGCAGGTGCTTCGGCACCCCCTGCCGCGCCCGCTCCGGGGCGGTTGGGATAGATCGATCCAGCACACCGCCGGCGGTTCGCCGCCGGCACCCCCGTGTGACCCCGTGACCGTTTCCACCTCCCAACATCTTCCCCGGCATGGCCATGCGGAGGCGTCCACGCGCATCCCGCATGTGCGTCGCATGCCGGGATGCGGTGCACTCAAGAGCTGAAACGACCGCCACTGGACGATCCGACGAACGGCGCACGCATGGCCGGTGCATGAGGCACCCGGCGGGCAGTCACCTTGGGACAGCCGAGCGGCTGCGCCCTGCGTCAGGAGGCGTTTGTGTCCGTGCTTCTTCAATCTTCCCCCAGCGTTGGCGAGTTCGGCATCGCCGCGATCGTGGTCGCCGCCGTCATCGCGCTCATCGTGGGCGCCGTCGGCGGCTTCGTGCTCCTCAACTTCCTCTCGGTCCGCGGCATCAAGAGCGCCCGCGCCGAGGCCGACCGCATGATCGCCGACGCCAAGGCGCAGGGCGAGCTGGCCGCCGACGCCGCCCGCAGCGAGGCAGAGAAGAAGGCCCGCGAGATCGAGCTCGCCGCCGAGAAGAAGGCCAACGAGAAGCGCGCCTCCGTGGAGCAGGAGTCGAAGGCCACGCAGGCCAAGCTCGACGAGAGCCTCGCCCGCTCCGCCAAGCGCGAGGAGACCCTCGACAAGAAGCTCGAGCAGATCGGCCAGCGCGAGCAGAAGATCGAGTCGCGCGAGGCCGACCTCGGCAAGAAGGAGGAGGCCCTGCAGAAGGCCGTCTCCGAGAATGACCGCACCCGGAACGAACTCCGCAACGCGCTCTCCAAGGCATCGGGCCTGTCGCGCGAGGATGCCCGCGAGCTCTTCCTCGCCGAGGTCCGCCAGGAGAGCGAGCACGACGGCTCGGCGCTCCGCCAGAAGATCCTCGACGAGGCCGAGCGCGACGCCAAGGGCAAGGCGCGCGAGATCACCCTCATGGCGATCCAGCGCTACGCCGCCGAGAACGTGGGCGAGTCGACCGTCCGCTCCATCAAGATCACCAGCGAGGACATGAAGGGCCGCATCATCGGCCGCGAGGGACGCAACATCCGCGCCATCGAGAAGGCCACCGGCGCCGACATCCTCGTCGACGACACGCCCGGCGTCATCAGCGTCTCGTGCTTCGACCGCGTGCGCCAGGCGATCGCCGCCGAAGCGCTGCAGCGGCTGGTGGCCGACGGCCGCATCCACCCCACGCGCATCGAGGAGCTCGTCGAGCAGACCAAGCGCGACATCGAGGAGAAGATCGTCAAGGTCGGCAACGAGGCCGTGGTCGAGGCCGATGTGCGTGGGCTGCACCCGAAGGTCATCGAGGCCCTCGGCAAGATGCACTTCCGCACCAGCTACGGGCAGAATGTGCTGCGCCACTCCGTCGAGGTGGCGTTCCTCTGCCAGATGATCGCCGACCAGCTCGGGCTCAACGGCTCGATCGCGCGGCGCGCCGGACTCCTGCATGACATCCGCAAGGCGATGGATCACGAGATGGAGGGCGGACACCCCGCCATCGGCATGGAGGTCCTCAAGAAGTACGGCGAGCAGAGCGAGGCCGTGCTCAACGCCTGCGGTGGACACCATGGCGACATTCCCGCGACCACCGCGTACACGCCGATCGTCATGGCGGCCGACGCGATCTCGGGCGCCCGCCCCGGCGCGCGCCGCGAGTCGATGGAGATGTACATCAAGCGACTCGAGCAACTCGAAGGCATCGCGCGCGAGCAGCCGTTTGTCGATGAGGCGCACGCGATTCAGGCGGGTCGCGAAATTCGCGTCATTCTCAACGCGAAGAAGGCGGACGACGCGACAGCGTTCCAAATCGCGGAAGCGATTGCGAAGCGCGTCGAGGCCGAGATGACCTTCCCCGGCGAGATCAAGGTGACGGTGCTCCGCGAAACCCGCGCGGAAGCGATCGCTCGGTAAACGTGACGGAACTGTTC
>CAIOCH010000363.1 GCA_903856525.1 uncultured bacterium
AACGAGACCGCGGCGCGCTACGCCGGCATCGCCGTCGGCTGGGTGCGCTTCCGCGCCTACGCCGCGATGGGACTCCTCGCAGGCCTCGCGGGCCTCATGCAGAGTTCGCGCATGAACTCGGTGTCGACCTCGGGCCTCGGGCTCGGCAACGAACTCGACGCGATCGCAGCGGTGGTGATCGGTGGGACCAGCCTGCGCGGCGGGTTCGGCCGCGTGTGGGGCACGGTGATCGGCGTGGTCATCCTGGCCATGATCACCAACATCCTCACCATCTCGAACGTGAGCCCGTACTGGCAGGGCGCCGTCAAGGGCGCGGTGATCGTGCTGGCGGTGCTGGTGCAGCGCGGTTCGCGCGAGTAGGGGGCGGGCGGTATCTTCCCGCCACCATGCACTCCACCACACCGCGACTCTCCACTCGATTCACCGGCCGCGTCACCGCCATCCTCGCCAGCGGCCTCGTCGCCGCCACCGCCATGCTGGGCATCGGCGCTGGAACCCCCGCGCCGATCGCCGCCGCAGTCCCCGCGCCCGCCGTCGCGCAGGAGGCGAAGGTGCGCATCGGCGTGTCGATCCCCGCCGCCGACCACGGTTGGACCGCGGGCGTGGTGTGGTGGGCCAAGGAGTGCGCCAAGCTGCACCCCGAGATCGAGTGGTCGATCGTCACCGCCGAGAGTCCCGAGAAGCAGATCGAGCAGATCGAGGCGCTCATGGCCAAGAAGGTCGACGGCCTCGTGATCCTGGCCACCGAGAGCGCGCCGCTCACGCCGATCGCCGAGGAGGCGCACAACCGCGGCATCCTGATCGTGAACGTCGACCGCGGCTTCCTCAAGCCCGTCGCCGACATCTTCATCGAGGGCGACAACAAGGCCTTCGGCCGCAAGAGCGCCGAGTTCATGGTCGGCAAGCTCGGTGGCAAGGGCAAGGCCAAGGGCGACATCATCGTGCTCGAGGGCATCCCGTGCACCGTGAACACCGACCGCGTGCAGGCGGCGATGGAGGTCTTCAAGACCGAGCCCGGCATCAAGATCGTCGGCCAGGCCGCTGCCAACTGGAACCGCCAGAAGGCGCTCGAGGTGACCGAGACGCTGCTCGCCAAGAACCCCAAGGTGACCGCGATCTGGGCCTCCGACGACGACATGGCCCTCGGCGCCGAGCAGGCGCTCGCCGAGAAGGGCATCGAGGGCGTGTGGATCCTCGGCGGCGCGGGCATGAAGGACATCATCAAGCGCGTGATGGACAAGGATCCGATGTACCCCGCCGACATCACCTACCCGCCGTCGATGATCGCCACGGGCATGGAGATGGCCTCGAGCGTGCTCAAGGGCGGCAAGAAGAAGGAGAAGCTCCAGTACATGCCGCGTCACCTCATGATCGATGTCGATCTCGTGACGCCGGCGAACGCGAAGGACTTCTACTTCCCCGCGTCGGTGTACTGAACCGCCCGCGGACGGGCGCGGTCGCGGAGGCGCGTCGATGCCGCGTTCGCGCCGCGTCGGCGTCGGCGCCGAACCTCGCTTCCGCCTTCCCGCAAGGAACATGTTGGACGAACAGCTCGGACAAGTCCTGCAGGGCCTCTGGGCCGAACTCAGCCGTGGTGCCGCCGACCGGCACCACGGCTTTCATGTGCCCACGCTGTGCACGATCGGATGCGACGGCGCGCCCGTGGCGAGATCGGTCGTCCTGCGGCGCGTGATCGCCGAGGCGTGCGAGATCGTCTGTCACACCGATGTCCGCAGCGACAAGGTCGCGGAGATCGGGCACGATCCGCGCGTGGCATGGCACTTCTACGCGCCCGAGCTCAAGCTGCAGGTGCGGGTGTCGGCGGTCGCCGCGATCCACACGTTCGACGCCCGCGCCGACGAGGGCTGGGCGCGCAGCCCGCTGTCGAGTCGTCGCTGCTACCTCGCGCCGCGCGCACCTGGTTCCGCGTGCGACGCGCCGTCGCCGAATCTGCCCGCGGGAATCCTCGATCGGCGGCCCACTGAGGACGAGAGCGCTCCGGGACGCGCGAACTTCGCGGTCGTGGTGACGCGTGCCATGGCGATCGACTGGCTCTTCCTCGCGAGCGAAGGCCACCAGCGCGCGCGCTTCACGCGCTCAGCGGATGGCAGCGGCTGGGACGGATCGTGGATCGAGCCGTGAGCGGGATCCGGGGTTGGGTCAGCGCCTCCCCGCCGCGCGTCAGCGCCTCCACGCCGCGCGCAGCGTGAGTCCGAACGGAATCCACCACAGCAGGTCGTTGGGCAGGATGGTGACGCC
>CAIOCH010000364.1 GCA_903856525.1 uncultured bacterium
CGAGCTGGGCGCCCGAGCGCAGCAGTGCACCGTCGTTCGGCCGCTTGGCCAGCAGCACATCGGCGAGTTCGAGTCCACGCGCGGCCTCATCGCGGTCGGCGTTCGAACGCACGAGCTCGGCACGCGCGTCGAGGAGCACCACGGCGATCTGCTGCAGTGCGGGCGCGTCGGCGTTCGCCGGCGCAAGTGCGGCCTCGTAGCCGCCGGCGCGCGCAAAGATCGCATCACCCGCGCGCAGGATCGTGGCCACGAACGCACCCCGCTCGGGCGCATCCGCGGGGCTCGAGCGACGGCGCGACTCGGCGCCGCGGATCGCCAGTCGCAGCGCCGCCTCCGCCCAGAGCTTGGTCGCCTCGGGCTTCACGAACGGCTGCAGCCCTGCCTCGACATCGGCCCAGCGCTCGCCGATCATTGCCACCTGCAGCCGCCGGTACGCGATCTCCTCCTCGGCCTCGCGCATGTCGAAGGTGCCCTGCGCCGCCGCCTTCTCCAGCGCTTCGATGAGCGCCGCCGCGGTCTGCGTGGCGCGTACCTCGTTCGAGAGCAGCACTTCGAGTGCCTGCCGCGCGATCGCCGTGCTGCCCGAGGGGAGTCCGGTCGCGGGATCGGGCGGCAGCTCCGCCAGCACCGCCACGTAGCGTCGACCTGTTTCCTCGCGCGGCTCCTTGCCCGCGCGGAAGGCGCGGTAGAGGCCCTCGAGGGCCTGGCGCCGCGAGACGAGCCAATCCTTGCTGTCGGGCTTGATGCGCAGCAGCTGGCCCACGTCGGCCGAGCCAGGCTCCGCCATCGCCGCCACCTTGCGCACCAGCATCTCGGGCACATGGTCGCTGCCCGGGAACCTCGACAGGAACGCGTCGACCTTCCTCACCAGCTCCTCGTCGATCACCTGCCGCTCGGCGAGCACCTTGGTGGCGCGCCGCGCGTCGTCGAGCGACAGCACGGAGAGACGCGCTGCCTCCTCGGCGCGATCGCCGACGGCAACCGCGGCAACCGCGTCGAACTCCGCGGACGCGTCGGTGAACCGCCCCGCGCCGCGCAGGCTCCAGGCCCGCATCAGGCGACACGCGGCCGCGGCCTCCGGAAAGGTGCCCGCATCGCGCGACTCGAGCGCCTCGCCCAGCGCCTGCGCCGCATCGGCGGCGGGCGCGCGCACGGCATCCGATGCGAGTTTCTCCTGATCCACCCCCGCACCGGCGACCAGCCGCTGCGCCTCGTCGTACAGGCGCACGGCGCGCACGTAGCGCGTCACGAATCCCGTCGAATCCTCGCCCAGGATGGCCTCGCCGTACTTGCCCACGAGGTCGCGCACGGCACCCAGCTCGCGCTTGGCGGCGAGCAGCGCCACCGCCTCGCCCAGCAGCTGCGCAGCCTCGCCCTCGCCACGGCCGCGCTCGATGGCGCGCGACGCGGCCACACGCGCCCAGTTGCCCGCGTCGTCGCGCGGCGCCAGGCGCGCCAGCAGCTCGCGCGCGCTCTTGAAGGCGCGCGACTCGAGCGCCGCCACCATGGCCCAGCCCTCGCGCGCATCCCGCACCGAGGCGGCCGTCTCCTCGTGGTCGAGCAGCGCGATCCAGCGCATGGCCTCGGCGTAGCCGCCGGTGGGCGCCTTGGCGAGGCCGAGCCCGAGGATGGCGCTCGCGAACAGTTCGTCCGCACGCAGGGGCTCCGACACGTCGTCGGGCACGAGTTTGCCGTCACGGCCGCCGAGGATGGGAATGAAGATCGACACCGCCCGCTCGGCGTCGCGGCTGTCGTCGCGCAGGAATCCGCGGTAGACGAGGCTCCAGCCCGCGAGGTAGCGCGCCACGCCCGCGAGCCCCTGCTCGCGCTCCTTCTCGGCCTGCAGCGACTCGGCCTCCACGGCGCGCTCGCCGTCGATGCGGCGCTCGATGTCGTTGGCCCGCTTCTCGGCGCGCGCACTCACCTCGAGCAGCGTGTCGATCTGCTGCGAGAGCAGCGCCACGGCCCCCTCCGCATCGCCCGGAAGGCCCGCGCGCACGCTCTCGGCCACGCGCGCCGCACTGCGGTAGCGGGTGCGGGCGAGCGCCACGCGCAAGGAGTCGCCCTTGGTGCTGCTCACCTAGGCGTTGCTGTTCCGGTCGGCGAGTTCATCGCCCCGCTCGAGCAGACGCGCCTGGACCGCGGGGTCCGTGGTGTCGTCGAGCATGCGCGATTAGAGCTCCGCGAGCCGGTCGAGCAGCTGCGCCTTCTCGGCGGGCGCCGCACCCGCGGCAAGCTCCTCGATGCGCATGGCGGCGAGCGTGTCGAGCCCGCGCGCGTCGAGGTAG
>CAIOCH010000365.1 GCA_903856525.1 uncultured bacterium
CGGAGGGACCCGTCGTGAGGAGTCGTCGGGTCACCGCTCCCATTGGATGCCCTGGCGCTGTTCGCGCTGCGGGGCACCCCGGATCGGCCCCGCGCGGTCATCCAACACCCGTAGTATCCGCAGGAGCGGCGTCGATGGCCATGAGGCGATTTCCCCAAAACGGAAAGTGACCGCGCGCGCGGGCTACGTGAAGAGCCGCTCATCCACCAGCATGCCCTGGGGGATGGCCAGTTCCGCGGTATCCACCATGCTCGCGACGGGATAGGCGCAGGCATCGACGGCAAAGGCACCGGCGGGACGATGGTTGCCACTGCGACCGAGACCGCCGAACGGCAGCTTGCTGCTTGCACCTGCGGTGCCCGTGTTCCAGTTGATGCATCCCGCGCGGCATTCGGCGAAGAACCGGCTCCACTCCGAAGGATCGGTACTGAACAGGCTGGCCGCCAGACCGAACTGGGTGGCGTTCGCCTGCCCGATCGCGTCGTCAAGATCGCGCGCCCGCGCGAACTGCACGAATGGGCCGAAGATCTCCTCCTCATGGCCGCCCTCGTCGCCTCGACCCTGCGCAAAGGCCGGCACCTCCACCGCTCCCGGCGAGAGAAAGTACCCGTCGCGATCGAGCGGTGACGCCTCGAGCAGCAGCCGTCCCCGTGCGGCAATGGCGGCCTGGGCGCGCAGCACGGAGTCGCGGGCCTCCGCCGTCACCAGAGGGCCCATGAAGGCGGGCACGCCATCGTCGGCGGCGGCGATCACGAGATTGGAGGCGAGTCGCAGCACCATGGGGATGAAGCGATCCGCAACGCCCTCCTCGACGATGATGCGGCGCGTGCAGGTACAGCGCTGGCCCGTGGTGGCGAACGCCGCGCGCACGCACTCGATCGCGGCGCGTCGGAGATCCGCCTTCGCCGTGACCACCGCGGGATTCGATCCACCCATCTCGAGCGCGATGAGGCGCCCTGGCGTGTCGAGGTTCCGCTCGAGGATGCGCCGCCCCACGGGAAACGAGCCCGTGAACAGCACGCCATCGACCCCGGGATGGCTCGCGAGCCGGGACGCGATCGCGCCCCCACCCTGTACGACATTGAAGACGCCGGCGGGAAAGCCCGCCTCGAGCGCGAGCTCCGCCAGCAGCTGCCCCACCGACGCACCCTTCTCGCTCGGCTTGAACACGATGGTGTTGCCCAGCAGCAGCGCCGGCACGATGTGGCCGTTGGGGAGATGCGCGGGAAAGTTGTACGGTCCGAGCACCGCCATCACGCCGTGCGGCTTGAAGCGGCAGATGCCGGTCTTCCCGGCACCTGCGGCGACCTCGAAGCCGGCAACGCGCGCGAGCACGCGGTCCTCGAGCGTGATCGTCACCTTCTCGGCCACGATCTTCGCCTCGAGCTCCGCCTCCCAGCGCACCTTGCCGATCTCGCGGGCGATCGCGGCGGCGAGGCGCGCGGCGTTGCGCACGCAGGTCTCGCGCCAACGCTCGAGGTGGGCGCGGCGATCATCGAGCGGGAGGCCGCTCCATGCGGGCAGCGCGCGGCGCGCGGCGGCGACCGCGTCCTCCGCGTGCGCCGGTACGGGGCTCCCCTGCCAGACGACGCGGGACGGCTGCGCGGGATCACGCGTGGTGATCTCCTCGCCCGAGAGGGGGCGAAACGCACCGTCGATGAAATCGCCCGGCACGTGCTGCAGGTACGCAGAGGACGCGAGCATGCGGTCAGCCCCTCTTCTTGCGCGGTTTCGACTTCGACTCGGGCAGCGGCGTGTAGCCCACGGTCGCATCGGGGTGTGCGCCGATCGCCTCGAGCGTCTCGACGGGCAGCACGAACTCGTAGACGGCGCCGACGAGCTTGCGCGCGGCGA
>CAIOCH010000366.1 GCA_903856525.1 uncultured bacterium
AGGCCCACCCGGGCGCAGCTCCGCGCCCACGCGCAGGCGCTCGAGGAGTCGGAGTGCGGCGAACTCGCGCGCAAGCTCCGCATCGAGTCCACGCTCGACGAGGCCCTCCGCGTGCTCGCCACGCTCGAGGAGTGCCTCATCGTGCACGACCGCGATGCCGCCGACCACGCTCCTCCCGCCGTCTACGGCCGCGCCGCCCGCGGTGAGTTCGACCTCGACCCCGCGGTGCACATCCGCGTGGTCACCGCGACCTCCGCGCACATCCTGGCGCAGTCGCTCAGCGACGCCGGCTTCGGCGAAACCGCCGTTGGAACCCGGGACACGCGCCACGGGCATCTCGACGAGATCGCCTTCACGGGAGAGTACGCCGAGTACCGCATCGTGCGGGTTCCACCGCGCGCGCCCGTCGATCCGCAGCTGGATCTGGTGCGCGGAAACCCCATCGAATCCGCAGGTTTCGAAGCACTTCTCAGGCGAATGCCCCGCTTCGGCGAGCGCACACCGTAGACAATGCACGGATCTGCGCGGGGTGCATTCCCCGTTCCCCCCTCATGACTGAAGTGCGCTGCGCCCGCACCCGATCTCCGCGGACGGCGGTCTGCACAGACGCTCCGCCCGCTCGCCCAGTCGAGCGCCGTAGGTGTCACCGCTCCGCAGTCCTGGAGGTCCCATGTTCGCTTGGATCAAGAACCGTTCGTTGTCGGGAAGGATCGTCGCGCTGACGGTCCTTCTGGTCACCGTCGCCGTCGCCGTCAACTACGTGATCTTCGTCGCCGGCTATCGCGAGAGCGCCGAGAATGCCATGGTCGAGAAGGCCGCGGCCTTCACCGCCGTCGCCGACGAAGCCAAGAACCACGCGAGCGAGCTCTTTCTCGCCAAGTCCATCGCCACCGATGAACTCATGAAGGAACTCCAGGAGAGCGTCTCCAAGGGAGGCGACTACACCGAGAGCCGCTTCTTCCAGACCATCCCGGTGGTGGTCGGCTGGCACACCGCCGAGCGTGCGGCCAAGAAGGAGGGCATCAACTTCCGCGTCGCGGCGTTCGACGCGCGAAACCGCAAGAATGAGCCCGAGCAGGGGTCCTTCCGCGCCAACCTCCTCGAGCGGCTTGAGAAGCAGCTTGCGACGGGTGGTGAGCCGAGCGCCTACGCCATCGACGACAGCACCAACACCCTGCACTACATGCGCGCCATCGGCCTCGACCAGAGCTGCATGGTCTGCCACGGCGACCCGCGCGGCGAGTTCGACCCCGACAAGGATGGCAAGGACGCGCTCGGCTTCGCCATGGAGGGTTGGAAGGTCGGCGGCACCCACGGCGCCTACGAGGTCACGATTCCGCTCACGGGCGTCGATGCACAGGTGGCGGGCTTCATCACCGGCGGCCTCATCTGGACCGTTCCCATGATCGTGATCGGAGGCCTCGGCTTCGCCTTCCTCCTCCGGCTCACCTTCGGCCGCCCGATGCAGGCCATGGTCGCCCGCATCCGCGACATCGCCGAGGGCGAGGGCGACCTGACCAAGCGGCTCGATGCGGCCAACACCGATGAGCTGGGCACCATGGCATCGTGGTTCAACAAGTTCGTCGGCAAGCTCGAGTCGATCCTCTCCGAGATCCGCAAGGGTGCCGGCGAGATCGATGCAGGATCCTCACAGGTCTCCGCCACCAGCCAGTCGGTCGCCAGCGGCGCCAGTCAGCAGGCCGCCAGTCTCGAGGAGATCAGCGCGAGCCTGGAGCAGATGAGCGCCATGACCGACCGCAACGCGCAGAACGCAACCACCGCAGTCACGCGCTCCGACCAGGCGCGCACGCGTGCCAACACCTGCCAGGAGCAGATGGTGCGCATGAGCGAGGCCATGGGCGCGATCAAGCAGTCCAGCGACTCGATCGCCAAGGTCCTCAAGGTCATCGACGAGATCGCCTTCCAGACCAACCTCCTCGCGCTCAACGCCGCGGTCGAGGCCGCGCGCGCCGGCGAGGCGGGCAAGGGCTTCGCCGTCGTCGCCGAGGAGGTCCGCAACCTCGCCCAGCGCTCGGCGCAGGCCGCCCGCGAGACGGCGACGATGATCGAGGAGTCGACCACCCGCGCCGACCGCGCCGTGTCGATCTGCAACGATGTCGACAAGAGCCTCCGCACCATCGTCGACGGAACCCGCGAGGTCAACGAACTCCTCTCGCAGATCGCCAGCGCGAGCCGCGAGCAGGCGCAGGGGATCGGCCAGATCAACTCCGGCGTCACCGAGCTCGACAAGGTGACCCAGCAGAACGCGGGCAACTCCGAGGAGCTCGCCGCCGCCAGCGAGGAGACGGCCGCGCAGGTCGCAAGCCTCAAGCAGGTCGTCGGCCAGTTCAAGGTCGGCTCCTGACGGGACCAATCGCATCGCAGGAACGGTCCGCGCGTTGCGGACCGGAAAAGGACACGCGGGCGTCACCGAAAGGTGACGCCCGCGTTTCTGTGTTCCTGCCTGATCGCGGTCAATCCGCGTTCGGGTCATGTTCCGCCGTCGCGCGGGGCTCGTCCGGCAGCGGCCGCGCGTCCAAACCGCCGGACGCGCCTGCCGATTCAGCTCAGGCCGCCCGTTCAGCTCAGGCCGCCCGATTAGCTCAGACCGCCCGTTTAGCTCAGACCGCCCGTTTAGCTCAGACCGCCCTTGAGCTCCTTGCCGGAGCCCCACGAGGCGCGCAGGCGCTC
>CAIOCH010000367.1 GCA_903856525.1 uncultured bacterium
CCTCACCCACGATCGCCAACGAGCGGTAGAAGATGCCCTCGTCGACCGCGTTGAAATCGACCCGCAACCGGTCGCCCAGCAGCGCGCCGCCGGTGATCGGGCTCATCGGATCGAACGCCACCACGGCGATCCGCTCGCCCCTTCGCACCGCCTCGCTGGCCATGGCCGCGACCAGCGTCGACTTGCCTGCGCCGGGCGAGCCGGTGATGCCAACGACCTGCGCCGGGCGGCGTCGCGGCGCATCGACCTTCATGCCTGCGTGCGCGAGCGAGATGTTGCGCGCGAGCAGCGCCGAGGGATGCGTGGTGATCCCGGGTCCGAGCGGCGCGTACTGCTTCACGCTGTCGCGCACGCTGCCCACGATCTCGGTCATGCCCGTGCCCGTGTGGTAGATGCGCGCCACGCCGGAGTCGAGGAGCTTCTGCACGTCGTCCTGCGGGATGATCCCGCCGACATTCACCACCATGTCGGGCCTGCCGACCTTGGCGCACTCCTCGAGGAGCCGCGGCACCAGCACCAGGTGCGAGTTCGACATCATCGAGCAGGCGATGCAGTCGGCGTCCTCGTCGCGGGCACTGATGGCCAGGCTGCGCGGGGTCTGCCAGAGCCCCGAGTAGATCACATGGATGCCCGAGTCGCGCATGACGCGCGCGATGAGCTTGACGCCGCGGTCATGCCCATCCAGGCCCATCTTGCCGAGCAGCACTCGGGGGCGGTGCGGGAGGTCGGCGCAGCGGTCCTGCTTCTCGATGGGTGTGGTCGGTTCGGTGGTGGCGCGCATGGCGGATTCCTGTCGACTCCGAAGCGACAAGGGTAGCGCAAACCGGACCGTCCCGAATTGCAGGGAAATCCCGCGTCCGCATCGGGGCCCCGCGGTCGCGGCCGGTTGCAGCGGTGGGTCCAAGTGCCGCGGTGCGGCAGGTCCAGCGTTCCAGGCCTGCGGTAGGGCGGTCAGTCGCGCGCGCCGCGCTCGGTGTCCGACGTGGAGGACGCGGCCGATGCCGCCGCTTCCGCCTCGAGCTGCCGCTTGGTGTCGCGCGACTTCGGATCACCGATCGGTCGCGCATCGCTCGTCCACTTGCCTGGCTCGAAACGTGCCGCAAAGTGGGCCACGATGTCCTCGACTCCCTTGTACTTGAAGTCATCGAGCGGGATGCGGTTGGCACCATCGACCTCGACGGAGGCGATCGACTTGGACATCCAGCGGCTCATGTCGATGCCGGTGATGCGGGAGGCGGGAAAACTGCCCTCAGGCGAGTGGAAGGTCCCATCGTCGTCCAGGCGGAAACGCTTGCGGCTCAGCTGCCACTGCGCCCAGACGAACCATGGTGTGCCGAGCACCCCGCAGCCCACGATGAAGAGCCACAACTGGATCGCGTAGTCGTACTCCTCGCGCTTGCTGGGAGCTTCCTTGTGCGTGATGAGGAACTCGTCCGCTTCCTTGAGCTTGGACTGCTGCTCCGCTGTCCGCTCCTCGGCGGGGATCTTGACCAGCTCGTCGAAGGTCGACTTGTAGGCCTCCTTCTGCGTCGCGATCGCATCCTGTGCCGGGTATGCGATGGAGTAGTCGTACCAGCCGTAGAGGCCGAGGCCGAGGCAGATCACCGCATAGGCGACGTTCTGGATGGTCTGGCGACGCTGGATGCGGGTTTCGATGGCCATGGGTCGGTGATTCTCGCGGGAAATCGGTCCACGCGCCACGCGCATGGCGAACCCGGGGACTCCTGTGATCGGATCGTTCGCCGAAACAGGACAGGCAAGCCACGAGGAATCCAGTGCGAAACCCGCGTTTCCAGCGCAAGACGCGCCGTGTTCTCGGACCGTCTACACCCTATCGGTACCATCCCCGCATGCACTCGCCCCTGCTCCTGTCCCCGCGACGCACCACGTCCACGGTCCTGTCACAGGGCCCCTCGATTCGCCGCGATGCGCTTCGCCCGATGTGTCGGCGCCGTTGCCTCACCGCCACCCTCGCGGCCACCGTCGTCGCCGTCCTCGCCGCCTGTGAAGGGTCGCTGCAACGCGTGGAACCATCCGGTCCCGCGGCCAAGACGATGCCCGGCCGCCTGCAGCACGTGGTGCTGGTCGACCTCGAGGACGACGCCGACATCCCTCGCATGCGCGCAGACAGCGACCGCATGCTGCCGGCGATTCCCACCGTGCGCGGCTACGTGTGCGGCACCCATGTCGAGATCGGCCGTGGCAACATCGCCAAGGACTACGACCTCGGCATCATCGTGCAGTTCGACTCGGTCGACGACTACAAGGCCTACCTCGAGCACCCGATCCACACGCAACTCGTTGCCACATGGCGGCCCAAGTGGCGGCGGTCCTACATCGTCGACTTCGCGCCCTGACCCGAAGCATCCCCCGCAACCGCGGGCCACGCAGCCTCGATGCGTCCGAGTGCCTCGTCGAGCACGGCCCGCGTGGTCGCGAGACTCAGCCGCAGATGCCCCGCAGCCCCCGCCCCGAACCAACGCGGGCTGCCCGGAACCACCCGCACGCGCGCGCAACGCTCGATGCGGGCGGCAAGCTCCGTCTCGTCGAGTCCCGTCGCACGCACATCCACGAAGCACACGAAGGTCGCCTGTGGAGCTTCGCCGAGCCGCACGCCGCCGAGCGCCCCGAGCCGCAACCGCGCGCGGTCCCGCTGCGCCGCGCAACGACGCAGGAACGCCGCCCGCCACGCGTCCGCGTGTTCCAGCGCCGCGACCGCGGCAACCTGTGACAGCGTCGCCGCCCCCTCGATGGTGTGCTCGAATCCAGCCTCCAGCGCAAATCGCCCGCCGGCCGCTGCATCGGGCGCAATGACTGCACCGATCCGCAGACCTGCCAGCGCGTAGCCCTTCGACAGTCCGTACACCACCCACGCCCCGGGAAACCCAGCGAAGCTTGCGAACGGCAGGCCGTCGAGCACCACATCCGACCATACCTCGTCGGACAGGATGGCAATGCCTCGGCCCGCTGCGAACTCCGCGATCGCCGCGACCTCCGCCGGGGTCCACAGGCTTCCCATCGGATTGTGCGGATGACACACCGCGATCACCCGTGTTCGCTCCGTCACCGCCGCCCGAAGCCCAGCGAGCGTGAATCGCCCGCCATCCGGCGCCCACGTTCGCAGCACCGCCCCCGCCCGTCGTGCGCTCTCGGCCACCAGGAAGTCGACAGGGTCCTGCACCACGACCTCGTCGCCCGCGCGCATCACATGGCGCGCGACGAGGGCGAGGGCGCTGGCCGCCGAGTTCGTGGCCAGCACGCGTGCCGCATCGACCGCCACACGCTTCTCGCGGCCGAAGTGGCCTGCCACCGCCTCGCGGAACGCAGGCAGTCCGCACGGCGGTCCGTAGCTCAGATGCGGCGCCGACACGTACCGCGCGATCGCCTCGGTGACCGCCTCCGCCACAGGGAGGTCGGGATCCGCAGCGGTGAGCGGAATCACATCGCCATCCACCGTGGCCCAACGCAGGTTGTAGGCGCGCTCGCGCAGCACCGCGAAGTCGGGTTCCGAACGAGTGGACGATGCCGGGTCCTGCATGGTGCGCACGGTACGGTCCTCAGCTCACCAGGGGAACGGCCGGGGCGCTTGCCGAGAGCGGCGCCAGGAACGCCTCGCGCAGCCGCCGCCCCTCCATGAACATCCGCCGGTGATGCGGGCGTCGCAGGGCGCTGTACAGCGCGAGCGCCGCCGCGGCGCCGCGCGCGTCGCGCACCTCCGCCAGCACATCCCGCAGCACGGCAGCGTCGACGAGTGCGCCGTTCGCTCCCTGGCTGGTGAAGGGAAGACACGCATGCGCAGCGTCACCCACGAGCGCCACGTTGCCGGCGGCGAGCGAGGAAAGCGGATGCAGATCCCGCGTGGGCCACACGTGCGAGTGTGCGAAATCGGTTCCCGCAAGTGCCGCCGCGACCTCCAGCGACCAACCCCGGGTGCGCTCCGCCACGAAACCCGCGAGCGCTTCCCCGGGCACCGTCACTCCAGGCCATCGCCGCGCGTCGTACTGCACGAACCACACCACCCGCTCGTCACTCTCGGCGAGCAGACCCACGGCCAGACCGCCCTCTTCGTCGTGGAACTTGTGGAACGCACTCCCGATTTGACGCGCGAGCGCGGGCGCGTGCGCCACCGACACCACTTCCTTCACCACCGTCTCGCCCAGGCGTGCCTCGGGAAAGAGCTGCGCGCGCGTGCGCGACTGGGCGCCGTCGCAGCCAAAGAAGAGGTCACCCTCGATGCAGCGACCATCCTCGAGCGTCACGGCGGTCGCTCGACCATCGTCGTTGCGGACGAATCCCGCGAAGGCCGCTTCCTGCACAAAATGGGCACCACCTGCCGCGGTGCGCAGCATTCCCAGGAAGCGCGCCCGCGCCACACACACGGCCGGCTCGATCGCGTGGTCGGACAGCACACGCCCCGACGCCGTGCGCAGCACCACCCGGTCGATCCGCTGACCGGTCGTGCGCCAATCGAACTCGGGCGCAATGCTCTCCAAGGCCGCAAGTCCGTTGGGCATGAGGATGAAACCCATGCCCGCCGGCGCGCCAGCGGCGCGGCGCTCCACGATCACGGGAACCCCGCCCACGGGCGTCCCTCGGAGGGCTGCCGCCAGGGCACAACCACCAACGCCACCGCCGATCATGACTGCTCGCATGGAATCTCCTCGGTTGCATGAGCCCGAGACGATGGGCTCGCAGGGATTCCGCGCCGCGAAGTGCGATCTCTCAGCACCCGGTGGATTTCACCCGACCCGGCGCCGGGTCAGCGGGGCGCCCGCTCGCCGGCTTGCACCGCGCCCGTCAGCCGGTTCGAGGCGGGAGGCAGGGGACAGGTGGCAAAGGCAGTGAAGCTGCACGGTGGGTTGTAGGCCCTGTTGAAGTCGAGAGTCGCGCGCCCGTCCTTCGGAGGCGTCACCTCGAGAAAGCGGCCGCCACCGTAGGTCTCCCGACCATTGGTTCCATCGCCAAAGACCACGAACAGCGCGCCGCCCGACCCCGCCGTCGCCACCAGTTCGACCGACTCGCCGCCCACCACGCAGGCGAGGCGCGCCGCGACGGGCTGCGACTCGACGAATCCCGTCACATTCGTGATGGCCACGGTTTCGTTCGCTGCAGGCGTCCGAACCTCCGCCGCAAGCACCAGCGAAGGGTCGTACGGGAACAAGTCGATCCCCGCGAACCCCGTGCGCACGACACTCCGGTTGTCGCGCACACGCAGCGCCAGCCGGCCGTTGCGCCGAACCAGCGTGCACGACACCGATCCGCTGCGGATCACAGACGGCGGCCCCGCATCATCGGCCTGGAGCGGTTCCCACTCCCCCGCACCCTGGCGGCGAAAACGCACCGCGTCGCCCCGCACCTCGAAGGCGCCGACGATGTCCCCGTCGCAGTTGTCGTAGCGGAACGACGCTTCGCTGCCCGACCCCAGAGTGTGCGTGCCGTCGACCAGGAAGTCGAGCCCCACGAGCGTCAGCCATCCATCCTCGGCCTGCAGCGCCGCAAGGCGCCGCGCGTGCCATGACGCGTGTTGTTCCAGTGCAGCGGAGTTGGACACCGTGGATCTCCCGGAGCGTGACGCCAATGCGTCGGTGTTGGTCGAAGCCGCACAGCCCGCCAGAACCACCGGCGGCAGCGACAGAAGGACGATGGGCAGTGGCAACCGAATCACCCCGCGCATTCTGCCCCACGATCGCACCCCTCGTCGTCCCCATCCCCGCCGAATCCCGCCGGCATCACACATCCCATCCCCCACACCCTCCCGTCCTCCCCTCTCCGTGCCCTCCGTGTCTCCGTGAGAGGAGAAACAGAATTCGCCCACCGAACTAAAAACAAAGCCCCCCGCGGAGGTGGGGTCCGCGGGGGGCGAGAGCGGGGCCTTCGCGTGGGTGGCCCCGCCGTGGTGGTCTGGAACAAGGTGCAGGCTTCGGTCGGTGAGCGCTCTCCCGCGGCATGTGAGGCCATGCCTGAGAGGGTCGGCTCTGCGAACTCCTTGCGCGCCGGGCCGGTGCGAGAAAGATCCTTCTACTCGCCAGCCTCCCGTGCCTCTGCCTGCTCCTTGTGAACTGTGCCGGGTGTGTCGGAGTCCTCAGCAGACACCCGGACGAGTGACCATGCGTGATATTCGGCTTCCATTCCTGTCAAGTGGTCCGGCCTCGGTGCACCGCGGGCGCAACTCGGTCGGATTCGGCCACCTCCTGTGGCGCATGGTCAGTCGTCGCAGCGGGGATTGCCTCCGCGCTGCCATCAGTCTCCAGTCACGCACGCCTGGTTCAGCGGTGTGCCGTGTGCAAGACACGCCGCCGGGGTCGATCGACCCGTTCGTTCGAAGGATGGGTGCTCAGCTGCAGCCCATCGAATTGCCGCAGTTGAGGCAGCGGTAGCAGGTTCCGTTCCGCACCGTGATCGCACCGCAGCCATCGCATGCGGGCGCATCGCCCATCAGCGCCGCATTCGAGGCGTCGAGCGCATTCCCGGCGACGGTCTTCGCGGTCCGCTCGACGGCCGTGACGGCCTCGATCACCCGGGTGCCCCCGATGGTCGTCTCGGAGATGGCGGCCACGCTGTGCGAGGTCACGACGCGGGTCGTGGGCGCAGCAGGAGCCATCGTGCCGCCGGTCGGGTTCGTGCCGGAGCGCTCGCTGCGCGCGTTGTCCAGCTTCACCGCTTCCAGGGCGCTCTCGCGTCGCGTCGCCCAGCCACTGGTCTGTCCGCTGCTCGTTCCTTGAGCGCATGCTTCCTCCTTGCGGGTGTCGGTGATGACGGGAGCGGGCTCCGGATGGGCGCCCATGCCGCGGCGTGGCGAGTTCTGCTCGCGGTAGCCGGGAATGAACTGCATGCCGAGCCAACGGAAGATGTAGTCGACGAGGCTCTTGGCGAAGGGGATGTCCGAGTTGGTCGTCATGCCCATCGGCTCGAAGCGCTGGTGGGCGAACTTGTTCACCAGGCTCTCGACAGGCACGCCGTACTGGAGCGCCACCGACACCGCGGTGCCGAGGGAGTCCATCAGGCCACCGATGGTCGAGCCTTCCTTGGCCATGGTGATGAAGAGCTCGCCCGGCCGTCCGTCCTCGTAGAGGCCGGCGATGAGGTAGCCCTCGTGACCAG
>CAIOCH010000368.1 GCA_903856525.1 uncultured bacterium
ACCTCGCGCACGATCAGCTGTCCGCGTCCGCTGGCGGCGAACCGCGTTCGGATGCGCGCGAGGTCGAACTCGAACAGGTTGTCGCAGGCGAGCACGAGGTGGCCGTCGACATCGTCGCGGGCGGGCGCCGCGTCGAGCGCGAGCGCGAGGTCGCGGATCGCGCCGAGGCGGGTTTCGTTCGTCATGGCGCCATCGTTGACGACGGTGATGGGGAAACCCGCGCCTGCGCCGCGCTCCCATGCCGCGAAGTCCGCGTGGAAGCGCCCGTTCGCGACCACGACGCCGTCGGCCACGCCTCCGCACGCCTCGACCTGGCGCAGGATGCGCGTCATCATCGGGACGCCCGCGATCTCGAGGAGCGGCTTCGCCTTGTCCTTCGTGAGCGGGTAGAGCCGGGTCGCGAAGCCCGCCGCGAGGAACACGGCGCGCAGGCGCGGCTCTGGCGCGGCGACCGTCGGCGCGAGCGTCGCGTGCCCGAGCGCCTGGCAGGCCGCCTCGACCTTCGCGCGGTGAGCCTCGTCGCGGCACGCGTAGAGCACAGCTCCGCCCGAGCCGGGGAACTTCGCGCCGGCGCCGAGCGCGCGCCCGAGCTCGATCAGCGCGCGATCCGCGGGCGCGATCTCGAACACCTCGCTGCGGAGGTCGAAGTTCCGGTCCACGCAGGCGAGGAACGCCGCATGATCGCGGGCCTCGAGCGCCGCGCGCCCGGCGACGGCGTTGCAGGCGAGCTCCTCCATCATCGCGCGGACCTTGCGGTCGCCCGCCTCGAATCGCGCGAAGACAGGCGCGTGCACATCGCCCGAGCTCACCGTCGGTTGTCCGTGCCATGCGAGCAGCAGTGGAGGCAGCAGGGCGGGGTCGAGTCGCTCGACCGATCCTTGGGCGAAGGGCACGCGGAAGTCCATCGCCACCAGCCCCTCGTGCGACTGGACGAGGCGGTCGAGCGGCCCGGCGCGGATCCCGAGGATCTCGTTCTCGGCGCGCCAAGCGAGTTCGGCGATGCGCGTGCGCGAAAGTCCGAGCCCGAACCACGCGTTCCACGCGCGCAGCGCGGCGATCATGAGCGCGCTCGAGCCGGAGAGTCCCGCCTGGAAGGGGATGTCCGTCTCCGCCGTGATTGCGAACGGCCGGCGGCTCCCGTCGATCGCAAGCGCCTTCCACGCGGCGCGGAGAAGCTCGGACTCGATGGCGACCGTTGGCGCCGCGCGCAGCGTCACGCGCGCCTCGAGCTCGCGCACGGCGAAGCCGATCCCGCGGCCTCCGTAGAGGTCCGACGGATTGCCGAGGAGTCCGACGCGGGCGTGGGCGCGGGCGGTGAGCATCGAGGGCGAGAGGATAGTGGAGCGGGCGCGCGGTATCGGCGTGGACGGGTGTCGTCGTGCGTCGGCGACGGCGGCCGTCGGGGCATTACACTCGCGCCCCATGCAACCGACCGAACAGCCCGATGGGCGTGGCATCCCGATGGTCCATGCCCCCGATCCCGCGCGGCTCGCCGCCGACCGCGCATGGCTCGCCGGCGTGGCGCAGCGGCCGTGGCTGGCGCGGCAGGCCGCGTACCTCCGTCGCGGCGGCCCTGGATATCTGCAGAGCGCACTCACCCTCGGCGGCGGCACCGCGAGCGCGTGCATCCTCTCGGGCGCCGCGTTCGGCTTCGAACTCCTGTGGGTCGCGCCGCTCGGCATGATCCTCGGCGGCATCGTGTTCATGGCGATCTCGCACCAGACGCTGTCGACGGGCATGCGGCCGTTCGAGGCGATGCGCGTGCATGCGGGTCCCGTGGTCGCGTGGGGCTGGGCGATCGGAACCGTGCTCGCCTCGGTGGTGTGGCACTTCGCGCAGTACTCGCTGGCGTCGGCGGTGCTCGTCGACCTCGCCGAGGTGGCGGGATTCACGGCGCCGCGCTGGCTGATGGGGCTTCTCGTGCTCGCGTGGGCCGTGCCGACCGCGTTCAGCTTCGGCTCGGGGCGCAAGTTCGCGGCGGCGTTCGACACGCTCATGCGCTGGATGGTTTGGCTGATCGTGGCGATGTTCGCGGTGGTCGCGGTTCGCGTCGGCCTGGGTTCGCACGCCGGCGAGGTCGCGGCGGGCTTCATCCCGCATGTGCCGGCCGACAACGGCGACGTGCGCGCGAACTCGGTCATCATCGCGGGCCTCGCGACCGCCGTCGGCATCAACATGACGTTCCTGTATCCCTACACGCTGCTTGCGCGCGGTTGGGGACGCGAGCACCGCGAGTACGCCAAGGCCGACATCGTGTACGGCATGGTGCTGCCGTACATCGTCGTGACCACGCTCATGGTCATCGTGGCGGGTGCGACGCTTTCGGCGGGATTCACCGGCAAATCCATCGGCCCCGTCGACGCCGCCAAGTCGCTCGGCTCGCTGCTCGGTCCGGTCTGGGGGCGCGTCTTCTTCGATCTCGGCCTGCTCGGCATGCTGCTCACGACGATCACGCTGCACATGGTGTGCTCGGGGCTCGCGTGCGCGGAGATGTTCCGGCTGCGCATCGGGTCGCCTGCCTACCGCATGGCCGCGCTGCTGCCGGTTCCGGGCGTGCTCGGAAGCGTGTTCTGGGGTTCGATCTCGGTGTGGCTGGCGGTGCCGACGAGCATCATCGCGGGCGCGCTGCTGCCGCTTGCGTACATCGGGTTCATCAAGCTGCAGACGAGCCGCGCGTATCTCGGCGACGATCGCCCGCGCGGTCCGCTCGCGGTCGCATGGCTCGCCGCGATGGGCGTGGGCACCGCGGTGCTGGTGGGCTTCCTGGCGCTGACCGTCGCGCGCGAGCTGCCCGCGTACTGGGCGCGCATCGCGCAGCTCTTCGAGGGAACCGCGTCATGAAGATCGCGATCGTCGGAACTGGATTCCTCGCCTTCACCCGCGCGCGCTGCGGGCGGCGCGTGCACGGCGCGGCGGTCGAGGTCGTCGTCGCGGGACGGAACCGCGACGAGGC
>CAIOCH010000369.1 GCA_903856525.1 uncultured bacterium
CTCCCGCGTGGGCGACGGCACCAAGATCGTCCTCTGCGGCGACATCTTCCAGATCGACAACCCGTACCTCGACGCCCAGTCGAACGGCCTCGCCCACTGCATCGAGCGCTTCAAGGGCCAGCGGATCGCAGGCCACGTGTCGCTCTCCAAGACGGAGCGTTCGAATCTCGCGAGTCTTGCTGCGGAAATTCTGTGAAGCCGCGACTGTGAGTCTTGGGAATTGGGAGTTATAGTTCCCACGAGGTCCGAGCCGTCCGGGTCTGACCATCACCACTTAACGGCGTCCACGCGCCGTGCCCGCACACGTGGAACCGCCCCGTGGGTTCACCCCCGCGTCAGGCGGAAAGGAAGCGCCGGCGCTCTCGGAATCCCGAGAGCGCCGGCGTCTTTTTGCCCACTCGGAGGATGGTCCGGGTGGGGTGCCTCGCGCTTTTTCCCATGGGGCACATTTCCCCCCAGGAGTCGCGAGGCGAAGGAGAGGCGGACGGAGTCATCGCGCCCGCCTCACCGATCGATCAGTCGCTGCAGTCGGGGCACTCTCCTTCGGAGTTGCGGGGACTGGCGGGATTGCGGCACGCGACGGTGAGCGATGTGCAGTCCTCGAGCAGCCCGGGAAAGCAGTCGCAATTGAGGATGCCCGTTCCCGGTACGCCGGAGCACGGCGTCCAACTCGGCGTGGTCGACGTGGGAAAGAGCCACACGCAGTCGACGGAGCTCGGAAGTCCCGCGCAGGCCCAGTTGATGGGCGTCTCGAGCATGGGCACCTTGGGCGCCGGGCACGCCATGAGCGGGCATGGGTCAGGTGCCGCCCAGCCCGGTGGGCACACGAGAGGCGTGCAACCCGAGGATCCGCCGAAAGACTCGAGGCACAGCGAATTGACGCGACGGAGAACGCGATTGATCTGGCCGTTCACGCAGTAGTACACCGCGATGGTGTGGGTCAGGCAGTCGACTCCCGAGCCGTCGCTGAACTCCTGTGCGGCGATCTCCTCCGCGATCTCCCGCGTCTGTCCCTCGGCGACGAGATCCTCCACGCGCAGGGCGAACGGATCGCACCGCTCGCGATCGGTGCGCACCGGCGGATCCGCGGGTGGGCTCGCGGACGAGTCATCGCCCGCGCCGTGGACGAGGCCCGCGAGGAAGGCCACGGGGACGGCCACGAGGACGGACACGCCGACCGCCGCAACGGCGCCACTGAGACAGAATGGGATTGCTGAAGCACCACCGAGCCGCACCGGAATTCGCCTCCGTTCCCGATGGGCTGCACCGGGTCGGCTCTGGGCGAACGAAACGCGCGGATGTGACAACGAATCGCGGAAATCTCGCGGGAAGGCTGGGTCCATTCACCCGCCCGTTCGCGCGCTACCGCTCCCCGAGTGCCCCCGCCAGCTGCTCCACCAGCCGGTGCCATCGCTGGCGGCTTGTGGCCGCCGTCCAGCCGAGGGTGGCCGCGATATCCGGCCAGGCGCGCCCCGAGAGCCGCAGCGTGATGAGTTCCCGATCCTGGGCGCTCAATCGGCCGACCAGTTCCCGCAGCGTGGCCTTCTCTTCGGCGGTGAGCGTCGATTGCTCCGGCCCTGCGTGCTCCCGCGCTGCCTGGGCTCGCGACGACTCGGCAACCGCGCGGTCGTGGACGCGCTGCCGGCGCTTCGCATCCACGATCACGCGGTCGACGAGGATGCGGAGGAGTTTCCACAGTCCGCGCGGCTCCAGCGATCCATCGGAAGGGCCTCCCTTCGCGCGGGCGGCATTGGCGGGCACCGACGCGAGCCCCTCCGACTGCTCGATCTCCAGCGCGCGGCGCGTCACGCTCGCGTAGATGTCGCTGGTGCCGATGTGCCCGAGCCGCTTGCCGCGTCGCGCGCGGATGCGGCTCCGCAGGAGCGGCGCGAGGTCGATGAGCAGTGCCGCGAGCTCTTCCTCCCGTCGGTGGTTGTTGGGTTGGTTGGGCGCTGCGTCCATCGCGGCTTGGCTCGATCCACCGAGGATATCGCGGCATTTCGTACACTGCGACCGATGGCGCGTTCACAGATGCACCCCGAGACCGCCGGCAGCGCGGAGCCCGCGTGGCATGCGCCGTTGCCGCGCTTCGAGGTCGAACGGGATGCGGACCTGCGGCGCGCCGTGCTGGACGACGCGAGCGATCTGCTCCAGCTCTACGGGGAGTTTCCAACTCCGGCCCGCTATCGCCATGCGCTCGATCCACAGCGTGATGCGACGGTCGCGCGGGAGCTGCTCGCCTTCGCGTTCGAATGCGCGCCTGCCGCTGCTTCGGAACTCGCGGATTGCTGGAAGCGGGACTTTCCCGAGTGGTCGGCCGCCATCGACCATGCACGCGCTGTCGCCATCGTGCTCGAGGAGTTCGAGACGGACGGCATCGAGCCTGATGCCGCAGAAGCGCCCGTCGGCGCCGCGGATTCGGCTGCCCGCGTCGGACCGCTCGGCCCCGATGGTCGGGGTCGCTACGAACTCACGGAGCGCCTTGGCGCCGGTTCGAGCGGCCTGGTGTACCGAGCCGTGGACCATGTGCTGTCGCAATGCGGATCGCAGGTCACCGTGGCGGTCAAGGTCATCGGCTGCAGTGAGGCTGACATCGACGCCTGCCTTCGCGAGGCGGGCGCGGCGCGCGCGGTCTCGCACGGCTCGGTGGCACGCGTGCTCGACGCGGGCGTGGCGCCGGTCGCACTCGCGCGCGCGGCTGCCCGCGGGCGGATCCCGGGGGAGTCGAACCCGGGGGAGTCGAACTTAGGGCGGTCCACCTCGGGGCAACCGACCGCCATCTTCATCGTGGCC
>CAIOCH010000370.1 GCA_903856525.1 uncultured bacterium
ACCAGCGCGCGCGCGATCGCCACGCGCTGCCGCTGGCCGCCCGAGAGCGTGAGGCCCTTCTCGCCCACGACGGTGTCGTAGCCCTCGGGGAATGCGACGATCGAGTCGTGGATGCACGCCGTGCGCGCGGCGTCGGCCACGGACTCGTCGTGCGCCGCGGCGGCCTGCATGCCGGCCACGATGTTCTCGCGCAGCTTCTTCGAGTAGAGGAACGGCTGCTGCAGCACGGTGCCCGCGATCGAGCGGATCGAGGCGCGGGGCACACGAGCGAGCGGCACGCCGTCGACCGTGATCGCGCCCGCGTCGGGCTCGTGGAAGCGCAGCAGGAGCTGCACGATCGTGGTCTTGCCCGCGCCCGACGGGCCGACGATGCCGAGCGTCTGTCCCGCGTTGAGCTCAAAGCTCACGCCATCGAGCACCTTCGGACCGCCGCGATAGGCGAAGGCCACGGCATCGAAGCGGATGGCGAGGCCAGCCCCATCGCGCGCGAGGCTCGTGGCCTCGCCCGCCCTCGGATCGAGGTCGCGCTCCTCGGGCTTCGACAGGATCTCGTCGAGCCGTGCGATCGCCGTGAGCGCCTTGCCGCTCTCGACCGTCATGCGGCCGAGCATGCGCACGGGCCAGATGAACATGCCGACAACGGTGATGAAGTAGAAGTACGCGCCGAGCTCGAGCGATCCCTTCACGAGGAACCACGCGCCGAGGCCGACCACAATCACCTGCTGCGCGAAGCACAGCAGGTCGGACGATGACCAGAAGTTCGCGAACATGCGGAACAGCCGCGCATCGGCGTCGCGGAACGCGCCGGAAGTACCCTCGAAGCGCGCGTTCTCGAAGTCCGCGCGGCCGAACGCGCGCACGGTGCGGATGCCCGTCAGGTTCTCCTGCACGTTCGCGGTCATGCGCGCTTCGGCCGTCTCCTTGGCGCCGAAATGCGGCCCCATGCGGCGGAAGTAGACCGCCGTGAACACCAGCATCACCGGCACGCACACGATCGACGCGAGCGCCATGCGCCAGTCGAGCGCCGCCATGATCGGCAGCGGGATGAGCAGCATGAGCACGGCGCGGCCGATTTCGGGCGCCTGGTTCGCGAGCCAGTTGCGCATCGCCTCGATGTCGCTCGTGCAGCGCTGCACGATGTCGCCCGACGGGATCTGGTCGAGCGTGGCCGCGGGCAGCCGCTGCACGTGGTCGTACATGCGGTCGCGCAGGCGGCGCGCGATGCGTTCCGCCGCACCCGCCGCGAAGCGGGTCTTGAGGTGCACCGCGATGCCGGAGAGCGCAGCGAGCGCCACCATCGCCGCCGCCGCGCGCCACATCTCGTCGCGGAGTCCTGCCGATCCGCCGAGCCACTCGGTGATGCGCAGCGAGATGGTGCTGGCCTTCGCAGCATCGCCGAACACCGCGTCGAACACCGACTGCGGGATGAGCGGCACGAGATAGAGGCAGAGCGCCGAGCCGAAGAGAGCCGCGGTCGCCGCCACGAATGCACCGCGCTCGCCCATCGAGAAGCGCCACACCGCGCGCAGGCCGTCGGCAGGCGACGGTTGCGGAGGATCCTCGGGGTTGCTCGGAGCGTTCGCCGACACGGGGCGGCGAGGATATGCGTTCGCTCAGCGGGCGGGTGGGGCGGTATTCGCCGGCTCCCGCACCATCTCCAGCGGCACGACGGTGGTCGAGGCCACGGGGGGCGTGGCGCGCAGCCCGCCACCACGCCAGGTGCGCGCCGTGCCGCGGGAGGTGACGACCGTGAGTTCGTCGCGATCGTCGTCGAATCCCACGGCCAGCGGACGCCCGCTGGGCAGGTCGAGGCGCATGAGGTCCTCCACGGGGTCGAACCCCGCCACCCGCACAGCGCCGTCGCGCGTGGCGGCGAACATCCGCTCGCCCAGACGGTCGATCGTGCAGATGCCGCCCGACCGTGCGAGCGACTCGAGCAGGGTGACCGTCATGCCGCGGTCCTGCATCACCGATCCGGTGATGCCGAACTGGTAGATGCTTCCGTCCGCAGGATGCACCACTGCGTCCTCGCACTCGTAGACCACGGGGCGGCCGGGCGTGGGAATCACCGCACCCGTGCGCGGCACCAGGTCGACGCGCGTCACGCCCACCAGCGATGCGATGAAGGTCACGCGCGTGCCGCCGTCGAGGAACAGCGCCCGATGCACGCTGCGGCGGTTGGGCGCCCCGTGGCCGCCCGGCAGGTCGAACCGCCAGAGCACCTCGCCCTTTGCGACATCGAGCATGGCCGTCGAGGAGCCCATGGATCCCATGGCCAGCAGCGCGCCATCGGGTGAGAAGTCGAGGCATGGGATGTGAGCGGGCATGGCCCCCGGCAGGCGGTGCAGCTCGGTAAGGGTCCCGACCCCGTTCGTTCCGCTCCCGTTCGTTCCACGCTCGTCCTTGAGCACGACGAGCGACCCATCGGCGAGCGCTGCCGCC